>NZ_VFTL01000021.1:0-133274 GCF_006439385.1 Mesorhizobium sp. B3-1-7 | reverse complement strand
ACCCAGATCTACACCCACGTGCTGGAGGAGCGGCTGGTGCGGCTGGTCAACGATCATCATCCGCTTGCCGACTAGGCCTCATATCGCTATGTGAGGGCGACGTTCCACCCCCCGGAGCCGGCATTTCAGCGGTTCCGCCTGCCATTGCCTTCCGACGGATCGGTCCGCTCAAGCATGTACAACTACCTCGACTTCGAAAAGCCGGTGCAGGATCTGGAGCTCAAGATCCTTGAGCTGAAGAAGCTTGCCGAGAACGGCGAGGCGGTCGATGTCGCCGAAGAGATCAGCAGGCTGGAAAAGCGTTCGCGCGACGCATTGCGCGATCTCTACAAGGCGCTCACGCCCTGGCAGAAGGTGCAGGTCGCGCGCCATCCCGACCGCCCGCACTGCGTTGACTACATCAAGGCGCTGTTCACCGATTTCACGCCTTTGGCCGGCGACCGCAATTTCGGCGACGACCAGGCGATCGTCGGCGGCTTCGCCCGTTTCCGCGGCGAGCCCGTCGCGGTGATCGGCCAGGAGAAGGGCTCCGACACGGCAAGCCGTATCAAGCACAATTTCGGCTCGGTGCGCCCCGAGGGCTACCGCAAGGCGGTGCGGCTGATGGAGCTTGCCGACCGCTTCCAGATCCCGCTGCTGACGCTGGTCGACACCGCCGGCGCCTATCCCGGCGTCGGCGCCGAGGAGCGCGGCCAGGCCGAGGCCATCGCGCGTTCGACCTCGGCTTGCCTGTCGCTGAAAGTGCCGTCGATCTCGGTGGTGATCGGCGAAGGCGGCTCCGGCGGCGCCATCGCGATTGCCACCGCCAACCGCGTCTACATGCTGGAACACGCCATCTACTCGGTGATCTCGCCCGAGGGTGCCGCCTCGATCCTGTGGCGCGACACCACGCGCTCCAAGGACGCGGCGACCAACATGAAGATCACCGCGCAGGATCTTCTCGAAATGAAGATCATCGACGCCATCATTCCCGAGCCGATGGGCGGCGCCCAGCGCGCGCCGGAGACGGTGATTGCGTCCACCGGCGACCTCATCGCCAGGACGATGAAGGACTTTGCCGGCGCCAACACCGATTTCCGCGAGCAGCGCCGCGAGAAGTACCTGGCGATGGGCCGCAGCCTTTAATCGGGCATCTTGCGGTAAACTGTGGCGGCAACGACCAATTTCGCCACAAAAATGCCGCCGGATTCGGCTCAATGGACTTGCCGTGAGGGGTTGGCCCAATTTGTCGCGAAGGCTTGCGGTAAGGAATTTTCAAGGTTAACGGGCTTACGATCCACCGGTGTTCAGCCTGCGGGTCAAGCCATGCCGAGAGCCGTTGGCCCGAAAGAAGAGACGTAGCCGTACCGATGTTTGCCAAGCTTGCCCGCACCGGAGTCCTTATCGCCGCCATTGGCGTCGCCGGCTGCAATGATTCATCGATGAAGGATTTCGCGCCGGAGGCCAACAAGCCGTTGCCGGACAAGATCCTCGCCGACATGAAGGCCAAAGGCATGGTGCGCACCTCCTCGGTAATGGCGCGCATCTTCAAGGAAGAAGGCAAGCTGGAGATCTGGAAGGCCAAGACCAATGGCCGCTACGATCTCGTCGCCAGCTACGACATCTGCAAATGGTCGGGAAAGCTCGGCCCCAAATACACCGAGGGCGACCGCCAGGCGCCGGAGGGCTTCTACACGGTGCGTCCGTCGCAGATGAATCCGCGCTCGAATTACCATCTGTCCTTCAACATCGGCTTCCCCAACGCCTATGACCGCGCCAATGGCCGCACCGGCCAGAACCTGATGGTTCATGGCGCCTGTTCGTCGTCGGGCTGCTATTCGATGACCGACGCCCAGATCGAGCAGATCTATGCCTTCGGCCGCGACGCCTTCCAGGGCGGCCAGACCGAGTTCCAGGTCCAGGCTTTCCCGTTCCGCATGACCGCCGCCAACATGGCGCGCTACCGCAGCGACCCGAATTACGAATTCTGGAAGATGCTGAAGGTCGGCTACGACAATTTCGAGATCACCAAGGTGCCGCCGAAGGTCGACGTCTGCGAGAAGCGCTACGTCTTCAATCAGGTCGCGCCCGAAGGCACGACCTTCGACCCGACTGGCCCCTGCCCTGCGACGACCCAGCCGGATTCGTTGAAGACGGCCTACGCCAATTACGAGAAGAGCTACGACGCGGCCTTCAATTCGGCCGTAAAATCGAGCACGCCGCCACCGAAGCCGACGATTGCCGGCGTAAAGGAAGCCAGCATCGTTTCCGACTGGTCGAAGCGCCGCGCCCGCGGCGAGCGCGTGCCGATCGATCCGCCCTCGATGAATTCCGACGGCTCGGTGACGGAAACGACCCGCATGGGCCGCATAGATTCCCCGCTCGGCCGCAAGATGGCAGCAGCCGACGCGGAAAAGGAAGCCAAGCGCAAGGCCGAAGAGCAGCGCCTCGCGGCGATCGAGGCGGCCAAGGCCGCCAAGGAACAGGCAAAGGCGCAGGCGCTGGCCGAGAAGGAGGCCGCCAAGCAGGCCGCGCAGCAGCCGGTCGTCACCGCCGGCGTCGAACCCGCGGCCGTCCAGCCAGCGCAGCAGGCCGTCGATGCCGACCAGGGCACCGTGTCGAAGCTGAAGAAGAAGCTGCTCGGCATGTTCGGCGGCTGAGATTTTTATGCATGTCGCCAAGAGTGGAAGGCGGTTTTGGGATAACGACATGCATGAACAAAAGGTAAAGCCGCCCGCCAACTACGATCTCAAGGGACTGAACTGTCCGTTGCCGGTGCTGAAGGCCCGCAAGCGACTGGCCGCGATGCGACCTGGCACCCGGCTGTGGCTCGAGACCACCGATCCGCTCGCGGTGATCGACATCCCGGCCTTCTGCGCCGATGCCGGTCACCAATTGGTCGAAACGGCCGCGGTCGCCGGCGGCCACCGCTTCCTGGTCGAGCGCGGCAACGCGGCCTGAGCCGGTGTCTTTTCGGCTTACAATCCAGCTATCGCCAGCGGATTGGCTTCCAGCGCCGCGCGGTCCGGCGTGTCGATCGACGGCTTGTTGGTGAAGGCGGCGAACAGCCGCCGGATATAATCATCCGGCATATCGAGCGTGATCAGCACCAGCCTGGTGCCGCGCTGGCCATCGGGCCAGGCCGGCAGTCTTGCCGGCGGATGCAGGATCTTCTGCACGCCGTGGATGACCACCGGCCGCGAGGGGTCCTCCGCGAGCTCGATGACGCCCTTCATGCGCAGGAGTTTCTCGCCATGCGTCGAGCGCAGAAGGTCGAGGAACATCTCGATCGCCGAGAACGGCACCGGGCCGTCATGGACAAGCGAGTGCGAGCGCACGCGCGTGTCGTGGCGATGCTCATGATGGTGGTGGGGATCATGGTCGCCGTCATGGTGGTGATGGTCGTGATCATGGTCGTGCGCCGCCTCTTCGCCAAGCCAGCGCCGCACGTCGGCGGACTTGGTCTCAGGATCATAGAGGCCGCAATTGAACAGCGCCGCGGCGCCGGCCTCGCCGACATCGAGCACGACGGCGCCCGGATTGATCTGCTTGAGTCTTGCCCGCAACGCCTCGACCCCGCCCGCGTCGGTAAGGTCGGCCTTGGTCAGCACGATGCGGTCGGCCACCGCGGCCTGTTTCACCGCCTCGACATGGGCATCGAGCGTGGCCTCGCCGTTGACGGCGTCGACCAGCGTGATGACGCCGTCGAGCCGGAACGCCTGCACCAGCGCCGGATGCGCCATGATCGACTGCAGCACCGGCGCCGGATCGGCCAGACCCGTCGTCTCGACGACGACACGGGCCAGTTTCGCGATACGGCCGGTCTGCAGCCGGTCGACGAGATCGGCGAGTGTGTCGACGAGGTCGCCGCGCACCGTGCAGCAGAGGCAACCATCGGAAAGCTGGATGATGCCGTCCGAGGCCTGCTCGACCAGGAGATGATCGATCGCAACCTCGCCGAACTCGTTGATGATCACCGCCGTGTCGGCAAGCTCCGGATCCTTGAGCAGCCGGTTGAGCAGCGTCGTCTTGCCGGCGCCGAGAAAGCCGGTGAGCACCGAAACGGGAATGGGAAAGCCGCTCATCAGCTTGGCTAGTTGGCAGCTTTGACGGGCTGGTCGCCCTGGGCTCCGGCGGCGGCCGTCGCCAGCGGCTCGGCGCCGGCCGGCGCCGGTCTGTCCGGCCGCCAGATCGGCAGCGGCACATCGGCATAGTTCTGGTCGACCTGGTCGACGAATGCCTTGGGCGCTGGCCCCGTGGCGCCGCCGAGTCCGACCGCGACCAGTGTCGGGTGGTCGAGCTTCACCTGGTAGGGCGATTTCGACTTGTCCTTGGCCGCAACCTCGGGCGCCGCCTCGGACTGCTCCTCCTTCGGTTTCTTCGCGCAGATCTCGTCATGCATGTCGTTGGGCGACAGCGTGTCGCCATAGGGCTTGAGAGCGCCAAGCGTGGTCGAAGTGGCCGACGGCATCTCAAAACCCAGATCGAGCAGCTTTGCCGCCGCTTCGGCGCGGCTGATCGCCGATTTCTCGCCAAGCACGACGGCGACCAGCGTGCGCCCGTTGCGCGTCGCCGAGCCGATCATGTTGAACCCGGAAGAGCAGACGAAGCCGGTCTTCATGCCGTCCGCTCCGGGATAGCGGCCGATCAGCAGATTGTAGTTCGGGATGGCCCTCTTGCCGACGGCAAGACCTTCGATCGAGAACCAGGGCGCGTATTGCGGAAAATCATTGCGCAGCGCCGCCACCAGCACGGCAAGGTCGCGCGCGGTCGTGTACTGTTCCGGCGAATAGAGCCCGTTCGGGTTGACGAAATGCGTGCCCACCATGCCGAGCCTGGCCGCCTCCGCGTTCATGCGGTCGGCAAAGGCGGCTTGCGACCCGCCGATATTCTCGCCGACGGCCATGGCGATGTCGTTGGCCGACTTGACCAGCATCATCTTCAGCGCATTGTCGAGCCGCATCACCGAGCCGGGCTTGAAGCCCATCTTGCTCGGCGGCTCACCGGCGGAATGCTTCGTTACCTTGATCGGCGAATCGAGCGCCACCTCGCCCGCCTGGATCGCGCGGAAGGTGACATAGGCCGTCATCAGTTTGCTGAGCGAGGCCGGATACCAGCGCTTGAACGCGTCCTGATGCTCCAGAATGGAGCCGCTTTTGAGGTCGAAAAGCACGACCGGGTTGGCACGCGCCGCGCCGGCGAGCGCCGGAAGCGCCAGCGCGCCTGCCAGCAACAGGTTGAGGAAATGCCTTTGCCGCATGATCAAATCCGAAATCGCCTCTTGCCGTAGTCGCCGCTGGGTCCGTAAGATTTCGTTACCCATCGCCAGCACAAATGCGGCTCGACCCTCGACCCCGGACCGCATTGTTGTGGTGCTATTTACCCTATGTGACGCCAAAATGGCAAAGTTCAACATAATCACAATTGCTGAGCAGCGGATCTGAACCGACTGCCGTCAATCAACCAAGAGATGGAACGATCATGCCGATTCTGAACCGCGCCGCGCAAATGCAGGAAGAAGTCGCCGGCTGGCGACGACATCTGCACCAGACACCGGAGCTGAATTTCGACGTCTTCCAGACCGCCGGCTTCGTCACCGAAAAGCTGAAGGCGTTCGGCTGCGACGAGGTGGTGACGGGACTGGGCAAGACCGGCGTCGTCGGCATCATCCGCGGTCGCAAGGGCGATGGCCCGACCATCGGGCTGCGCGCCGACATGGACGCGCTGCCGATCGACGAGATCACCGGCAAGCCATGGGCCTCGACCGTGCGCGGCAAGATGCATGCCTGCGGCCATGACGGCCATACCGCGATGCTGCTTGGAGCCGCCAAATACCTCGCCGAGACGCGCAATTTCACCGGCACCGTGGCGGTGATCTTTCAGCCGGCCGAGGAAGGCGGCGGCGGCGGCAACGAAATGGTCAAGGACGGCATGATGGAGCGCTTCGGCATCGAGAAAGTGTTCGGCATGCACAACATGCCGGGCCTGCCGGTCGGCCAGTTCGCCATCAAGCCCGGCCCGATCATGGCCGCGACCGCCGAATTCACCATCACCGTCAAGGGCCGCGGCGGCCATGCCGCGATGCCGCACGGCACGATCGATCCGATCGTCATCGCCAGCCAGCTGGTCGGCGCGCTGCAGACCATCGCCTCGCGCAGCACCGATCCGGTCGAGGCCGTGGTGGTGTCGGTGACGAAGTTCCATGCCGGCGACGCCTACAACGTCATTCCCGAAAGCGCCGAGATCGCCGGTACCGTGCGCACGCTGAAGAAGGAAGTGGCCAAGAAATCGGAAGAGCGCATTCGCGCGCTCTGCGCCGGGCTCGCCTCCGCCTTCGGTGCCACCATCGCGGTGGATTACGACGCCAACTACCCCGTCACCTTCAACCATGCCGAGGAGACCGTGTTTGCGGGCGATGTCGCCGCCGATATCGCCGGCGACAGCCATGTCCACCGCGCCATCCAGCCGGTGATGGGCGGCGAGGATTTCTCCTATATGCTGGAAGCCCGCCCCGGCGCCTTCATCTTCATCGGCAACGGCGACTCGGCCGGCCTGCATCACCCCGCCTACGACTTCAACGACGAGGTCATCCCGCACGGCATGAGCTATTGGGTGAAGCTGGCCGAAACCGCGCTGGCCGCCTGAGCGGCCACCGGCGAAGGCCCCGCCGCCATATGCTTGGCCGGCTCAGCCCGGCCTCGCGGAGACATTACGGCCTATGGGTAGGTCAGCATGCCCCTTGGCGAACCGACCCGAAGCGGCTATGTGTCTGGCCGCGTGGTCCCGTAGCTCAGTAGGATAGAGCGGCAGATTCCTAATCTGTAGGTCACAGGTTCGATTCCTGTCGGGATCACCATCCCCACCCAAAGCGCCCTGTTTTTTCAATGCCTTAGGAACAGAATTGTCTAACTCTCAGGCCAGGTTAGACAGTTTCTGTTCCTCATCCATTCCAAACGCCTGCCGCGCGAGACGCTTCTGATCGGCAGCTGCGGTGTATCTGGCAACTTCGTTGTCGGTCTTGTGCCCGGTGATGGCCTTGATCTGCTGATTGGTTTTGCCCTCTTCGGCAAGGCGGCGTGATGCAGCCTTGCGCAGGCCATGAGCAGAACACTGCGGGAGGCCCGCTCCGTTGCACCGGTCGCGAAACCAATTGCCGAAGCCGTTGGAGGTGAACGGTTTGCCATGGGCGGTCATCAGGAATGTCAGGTGCTCACGCGGCGTCTTTTCAAGCACCTTCGCCAGCGAAGGATGGATCGGAATGACCAAGCGTGCATGCGTTTTCTGCTGACCGACAGCGATGCCGTCTTGGCTCACATGCTGCCAGCCCATTCTAACCACATCCGAGCGCCGTTGTGTCGTGAACAGCAAAAGCGTCAACGCCAGCCTGGCCTTGCTCCCAACGGGGTGACGATCCTCGAATTGCTCAATCTCAGCCTCGGTCCATGTGTGCCAGCCATCGGTATGCTTGTTGAAGCCTTTCATCCCGAGAGCCGGATTGTCCTTCCGCATGCCGATGTCCACAGCAAATGCCATCAACTGCTTAATGCGATCCAAGAGATTGTCCGCCGCTGCTGGCGTCTCGTGCATCGTCCCCATGATCGCCTTGAGGTGCTTGCGTTCAATCGCAGCTACACGTTTGTCGCCATGCTTATTGCGGAACCGCTCGATCACGTGCCGGTACTGCTTCCTCGTGCTGGAGGCGAGCTTTTTGAAGTCCGGCGATCCATAGAATGCGACGATCAGTGCCGACATCGTTCCTGCGGCCACGAGGCTCGCACCAACAACCACAGGGACAACGGTCTTTTGAAGGCATGATTGGTACTCCTGCATGAATGCAGGCGTCCACGGCACAGCCTTGAAATAGTACTCGGGCTGCCCTTTGCGCCGGAACCGGACGCGCATCTTGCCGTGCCGGTCGCGGAACTCGGATACATATTTAGGAAGGCGCTTCATTGCTCCAACACCTCATCCCATTCGTTCTCGTTGGCATTTTTCAAATCGTCCTTGCCGGTTTCGACGAAGAACGAGCCATCCGGGTGTGCCTTCACGCCTGTGACGGAAAGCCCAAGCCCCTGCACCGTCTTGACAACTTTTTTGATAGCCACAGGGCTGAGTTTTCCCTTTTGCTTGGCTTGCAGCTTGTGAACGACCTTCGCGAACTTCAGCACGGCCTTACGCTGCTGGCCTTTGGGCGGCTGCGGCAAGGAACTCCACCGACAGACGAATACCGGCAATCTCGGCCAACCGGATGAACTCCGGCAGGTGCTTCAGTGCAATTAAGTGCACCAACGTTTCTGACGCTGTCTGCCTGGACGATGGTTCTGCGGTCGTACCTGGATTTGTCGAAACGACTTCCCCCTCGATTTGTTTTGAGGACGCCGGCAGCCTGATGACCTTCGCTTTCTCCATGGCTGCCTCGACTTGATCGGCAGTCAATCGCTTGTCGGATTTTGCAGAAGCGATGACCTTGGTCCTCACCTTTTGACAAACGCTCTTGGACGCGAGCCGGTATATCGTCTGTGACGGCAGATAGCTGACAAGGTGGAAATCATCGCCGAGTTGCTGTGCAACGCACATGTAGTTGTTGGCGGTACGCTCCGACCAATCGAACTCGCTGGCTACCCAACTGAGGAACTGACCGTGGCCAAGATCATTTTTGATCGCCAAGAGCTTGCGACCATTGTCGAGAAAAGCCTTTTTGACGATCTCAAGATTGGCTTTGATTTCGGCTGCGACGAGTTCGGCCCTTTCGCGAACGACAGCGTCTTCGATCAGACGATAGTCATAGCCGGAATGCCCGCTAACCGCCGCCCTGGCGACCTTCTTGGCCTTGGCGCTGTTCAGGTGGGCGGTCTTCGACTTAAGCCTTGTGGCTACAGGTTTGGTTTTCATCGGTAGCTCCACGTTTAGTTGAACTATGCAGGCTCTGACCGATCCTCTTCGGTCTTGAGCGCCGTTCTGAGGATGTTGAGTGCCTCGGCAGCCGTTGAGCGGTCATTGTTCGAGGCACGTTCCACCAGCCGCTTCTTGAGATCGGCAGGAAGGCGGATTTTCAGATCGGTGACAGGCATTGATCAGACCCTCATTTATTTATGGACCCACGTTAACCCGAATAAACCCACATAGCAAGGGTCCGTGCGGGTCTATTCGGGTCCAAAAAGGTGTGATAGATAACCCGGATCACCACGAGAACACTTGGCGGGCCAATGAAACGAGCAGACCCACGAACAGCCCCTCAGCTGAAGTTGAGACTTCCCAGCGGGCTGAAGGAGAGGATCGAAGCCTGTGCCGAAGCGGCGATGCGCCCCTTAAGCAGTGAGATAATTCGTCGCCTGGAATGGAGCTTCAGAGCCGAGGAGCAGGGGCACATCATGGACGATGAAGCCGATGCATCTTCAATCGAACAACGGCTGCATGACGCCGAAATGCAGATCGAGCTTCTGATTGGGATGATCCACTCGCTCAGCAAGCGGCTCACAAAGTTGGACGGGATCAAGGAATGAAAGCCGCAATTGGATTGCGTTTTTTGGCCCACCCCCAGTGAAGAAATCCCTGCCCTACTCGAAGGCTCAGCGAGACAAACTTGACCAAGCAACCGCTATGGATCGGTGGCAGCCATTTTCCGCACGGCTGGGCGACGAACCAATCGGTGGAAGAGGTGCAGGCCCTTGTCGGCAAGGCAACCAAGCGTCGGGCCGCGCTGCGTAGCAAGCTAAAGAAGGCTGGTAAGGGTTCGAAAGCACCGAAGAAGGCGCAGGCTGTTTACCTCGGGTCCAAGCTGGTCCGGTTCGACGCCCTGATCCGTGCTGCAAAGCGGCTCGATTACCACGAGAAGCTGGAGGTGCCGCAGTATCAGCAGATGGCGGGACAACTGAACCTGCATGAGCCAATCGACGAGCCGGTACGGGTCTATCTCAAGAAGAAGTCAAACGGCGGATATCGGTATTTTTGTGACTTCGACGTGCGCCATCGAGCCGCGCAGGCGCTCGTCGCGGACATGATCAATGCCCAGTTCCAGGCGAAGCCGTTCCAATACGGCGTGCGGGGACAAGGCATTGCCGACGCGGTGAAGAAGGCAAGACAGCTTTTCGCCACGGGATATGTCCACTTTGTTTGGCTGGACATCAAGAGCTTCTTTGACAGCTTCGACCACTCCGCTATCGTCCAGGCGTTGCCGATAGCAAAGGACGTGACTGAACACGTGGCAATAGGGAAGCACTACCAACTGCATGGACAGAAGCTGAGTAAGGAGGAAACAGCCCTACAGGATATTCTCGATCACTACCTGTCTCTCATCGCCGAACGCGGTATGCCGCAGGGTTGCGCCTGCTCGCCAGCAATCGCCAATTTCTTTATGTCAAAGATCGAGCCGAAGCTCCCAAAGGGTGCATGGTTCCTGAACTACGTTGACGATTTTCTCATTCTGGCGCAGTCGCCCGAGAGGGCTCAAAAGGCCAAGAACGCCCTGACATCCTCGATTGAGGAGATGCCGGTCGGTAAATTCGAGCTGCTGGAGAAATCCAGCGGCTCGTTGCATTCAGGGGTGGAGTTCCTCGGTCACGCCTTTGCCGAGCAGCCTGATGGTGCACTGAAGGTGACGATCTCACCAGCCAACATTCACAAAATCATGGCTTGGACTGCCGAGGAACATGAGCGCATCACCGATAAGTTCGCGACTGATCAGGGAAAGATTTGGGTGTCGTTTGATGCTATGTCCGCCGCGGTGCGGTTTGCCCACCATATCCTATCCTGGTTGAGCACTTTTTCGCAGGCCGACGACGTGAGCGAGCATAAGAAAGAACTCTTCGAGCGGATCGAGACCCTATCGCTCGCCACCGGCCAAGACGCCGACAAGATCATGGGGCTGGCGAAGAAGATGCCCTCAAGTGACTTGAACATCTACGAGGCATGATCGTCCGGACCAACCGTAGCAGCCAGTTATGTTCGTTGAGGTGTCTCGCTTAACCACTCTTCTAGCCGACCCATTCCTCGTGGGCCAGCGGCTCCGCGTTGAGTTGATCCTTGTGAGTTCGCCAGTTCGGCATGTGCAGATCGAGGATCGCCACGAAAGCCTCGCCGTGATTGGCTTCAAGAAGATGCGCGATCTCGTGCAAGACGATGTAGCTGATACATACCGGGGGCTTTTTGATTAGCTCTAGGTTTAGCCAGATGCGACGCGCTGCATGATTGCAGGTGCCCCATTTCGTCTTCATGCGCTTTATACCAAGTGTCGGCGGCGCAACACCGAGCCTAGCCGACCACTCATCAATGAGAACGAGAGCCCGTTCTCGCAGCAAGGCTCGCTGCCAGCGCTGGAAGACCTTTTCTCTGAATGCGACGTCATTGCCGGGGGGAATAGCCACCTCCAAGCGCTGATCACCGGAGATACGAACACCGGAGGCCTTGCGTTGCTCGATTACCCGCAGGCGATAGCGCTGTCCGAGATGGAAATAGGTTTCGCCGGATACATACTCACGCTGGCTCTGGCGAGCCTGCGCCTTAAATTTGTTGCGCTGTCGATTTATCCAGCCCATGCGCGATACCACCGCAACACGCACTGCCTCGTCGCTCACGGTCGGCGGGGCTGCCACACGAACGCGCCCCTCTGGCGGATAGACCCCAAGATGTAGGTTCTTGATCGGTTTGCGAACAAGCTCGACTTCGAGGCCGGCTATTTCCAGAACCTCAGTATTCATGGTGTTCGCGAACAATGGCGAGGATCGCATCGAGCTGGCTCGGATTGTCGGGAATGTGCACCCGGATCGCATTCCTCACCATCCTCTCCCGGATCGGATTGGTGCGCCAGTCTGCCTTACGTTTGGCCTTCACCTCGGCGTCTATAGCCGTCGCAAGGCCCGCGTGGCCGCCGAGGTTGTCGAACAGCGCACGTTGCCCTGGCGTTTTCACACTATCGGGATAGCTGGTTGATGACGATGGGTTCGCAGCCAGCTTTGTCAGCTCCGCGACCTTTTCCAGATACTCGGCATAATCGATGGCCTCCGCACGGCGCTGTTCGATCAGCGCATCGAGCAGTTCAGACATGCGTTCGTAGTACTTCGGGTTGACCGGACTTTCGTCGATAATCAGTTTGCGTACGTTGTTTTCTATGGTCTCTGCAACGGCATCCTTGCTCCCTTTGATCCCTTCGGGTAGCTCCTTCACCGCATTCGCGCCCCGTGCGACGACTAGATCGATCAACGACATATCGTCGAAATTGGTGAGCACCTCGCTGTCATCGGCCTTGATATAGGTGTCAATGAGGTGCCGCATGGCTGGCTCATACATCTTCAGGTCAATGGCGTCGCCGCTTGCCAGCTTGATCTCGTCCCGCAACTTTTGAAAATGCTCGACTTCAGCCCTGATTGCCGTCACCTCGGCCAGCCCATAGCCCGCCTGGTCCATATCCCCCGCAATGTCGGCATAGGCCCGCAGCAGCGTAGCCGAAAGCTTATAGAGCGTGAGCCGCTTCGGCTCGTTCTCCTTTAGCTGGTCCTTGTCCTTCGTGTCTGGCCCGCAAAAATAGTGGATATGCGCGGCAGTATCTTTGGGTGGGGCTACTGGGTCGCACAGCGCGCGCAGGGCTTCGAGATTGTCGTCCAGCCGCTGCTGAGCCTTGGCGATCCGGTCGCTCAATAGGCCATCCACGTCCTCCTTATCGAAATTCTCAAAGGCTTCCGACGTATAGTCAGTGATCGCACCTTCAAGGTGGCGGAACAAATCCTTGTAATCGATCACATAGCCATATTCTTTGTCCTCGCCATCCAGCCGGTTGATCCGGCAAATGGCCTGAAACAAGCCGTGATCCTGCATTTTCTTGTCGATGTAGAGGTAGGTGGCAGAAGGCGCGTCGAAGCCTGTGAGCAGCTTGTCCACCACGATCAGCAGCTTCATCTGTGCCGGGGTTTTGATGAAACGCTCCTTGACCTGCTTCTCGAAGGCGTCTGGGTCTTTGCCCGCCAGCATCCGATTGTAGATGTCATACTGGCGCAGGCGCTCCGTGAGGTTAGCGCCCTCACCCTTCACGTCGTTTGGCGACGGGCGATAAGAGGTCACGATGGCGCATTTACCGGCAAGTTCGGTCTTCTCGAACAGCTCGTAGAACTTGCACGCTTCGTAGATGCTACCAGAAACAAGGATCGCGTTGCCATGGCCTGATTTCAGCCGTGGCCGCATTTCCATGTCAAACATGATGTCGCGCACGATCTGTTCCAGCCGAGATTGGCTGGAGAGCACTTTTTTCAGCGTTCCCCAACGCTGCTTGAGCTGCGCCTTGGCAATGTCGGTTAGCCCTTGCGTCTTGGCCTCGAACCATTGGTCGATCTTCTCGGGCGAAGTGATGTGCTGGTCGATATCGCGGGCTTCATAGCGCAGGTCGAGCACCACCCCGTCCTCCACCGCCTCATCGAACTTGTAGGTGTGAATGTAGGTGCCGAATACCTCCAGGCTAGTCGCCTTGTCCTGCTTCAACAGCGGCGTGCCGGTGAAGCCGATGAACATGGCACCGGGCAGGATACTCTTCATCGCCTTGTGCAGGTCGCCACTTTGGGTGCGGTGGCACTCATCGACGAAGACATAGATGTCACCCTTAGCGGAAAAATTTCTGGGGAGTGCCGCCTTCACCTCGTCGATGTAATGGGCGATATCCTCCTGGTCATTGCCACCGAACTTGTGAACCAGCGATCCGATCAGCCAGGGCGTGGTGTCGTTTAAAACACCGATCAGGTCTGCGCCGGACCGGGTCCGATAGATTTGTTCGCCAACCCCAAGGAAGACTTTTTCGATCTGTTCGTCCAACTCGGTACGGTCGGTGATTATCAGCACGCGGGCGTTGCGCACATTTTCCCTGATCCACTTGGCCAGCCACACCATCGTCAAGCTCTTGCCCGATCCTTGCGTGTGCCAAATGATCCCGCCTTCACGGCGCCGCACCCGCTCCTGGGCGGCTTTCACCCCGAAATACTGATTGGGGCGGCACAGCTTCTTGATGCCCGCATCGAAGACGACGAAATTGTGCAGCAGCTCAATCAGCCTCTCCTTGCCGCACATATGAATAATGTCACAGTCCAGTTTCAGCGGCGGTAGGCCCGCTGCCTCATCTGGCTCCTTCCATTCGAGGTAGTAAGGCTCGCCTGTCTCGGTCGTGCCATAGCGCAGCCCTTCAGTATCGTTGCCCGCCATGACAAGTTGAATGGTAGCGAAGAAAGGGCGGATGAACATGCCCTTCTGGTTGTCGAGGTTCTGCCGGATACCCTCGGAAACGGAAACGGTGGACCGCTTCAGCTCCAGCACGCCCACTGCGATGCCGTTGATATAGAGCACGATGTCCGGCCGTTTGGTTGACCCGCCATCGGGGTTACGAACCGTCACCTCCTCTGCTATGGCGAAATGGTTATTGAGTGGCTCATCCCAGTCGATCAGACGCACCGTCTGGAAGGGCTGACCGGGGCCGGAAGAAACCTTCACGCCATAACGCAGCAGCTTGTAGACCGCCTGATTGACCTCATAAGGGATGGCGGCCTGATTGCCCGCTTCCCGGCGAAGTTCGGCAATGGCGCGCTGGATCAGGTCAGGATCGTATTTGCCCGAAAGCCATGGTGTAAGCAGATCGGCCTCAATATTGCGGTTTTCCGCCCTATCGACCCATTCGCCGAGATAGTCATAGCCCAGCCGGTCGCGGAACAGGGCGACGATGCGACGCTGCGTGGCGCGTTCCCTTTGCCCGATTGTGCTCATTTCAGCCTGATCCTTCCGGTCAGTAATTGCTGCGTCATGCCTTGCTGAAGTGCCCTCAACCTCACCAGCCAGTCCAAAAGGGCATTCACTTCGCTCTCAAATGCTAGAAGATGATGAGCGATCTCGATCCTTTCATCAGCATCCGGCATTCCAAAGGCCAGCCCTTCGACCTGACTAGGGGCGAGGTTGTTAATGCTGGAACCTGAAAGCGCATCGGCAATTTGGAGGCGATACGCATGAGATTGAAAAAGTAAATGTAGGAATGCTCCTTCATCTGGATTTTCTGGCCTAACACAACCCATGAAGGCACCGAACGTTAACCCATCAAAATCAGCTTCAATCAATGCAGACTTGCCAACAAGCGCCTTACTGCCATTGGCCATACATAGGAGGATGTCGCCCTTTCGGAGCAATTGCTTATCCTTAACCCTGTCCTGCACGACATACTGAACGTCATCAAAGGTCAATCTACCTTCAAGAATATTATTCGAACGAAGCAATGTCCGTGTGGCTGGACCAGAACTTTCTCTCAGATCGGTGTCGCCTTTGTAGGAAACGCCACGGAGGCATTTAGCTAATTCGCCAACCTTTCTCATTTTCCACTCCTCCGAAAAGCTCCGAAGGCGGCGCTTGCCGGTGAGGAGTTGTTGCATGGCCCCCTGCCGAATGGCCCGCTTCTTGGCGACCAGGGTATCGAGCGCGGCGATCAATTCGTCGATATCCGTCAAAGCTTGGGCAATATCATGCCGTTCGTCTTTTCCTGGCAGCGGGAAAGTAACTTCCGACAGGGACCGACCGTTTGTCAGTGCGCGGGTCGTGTAGGTGGCCCGCAGTTCGATCTGCTTGCGGACATCCCTGGCGCGAAGCGCGAAGGCAGCAAACTGAGGATCGAGATCGCCATTGATCGGGCGGCCGCGAAGCACGAACCCGCTGAACACTGCTTTGTCAATCTGTTCCACCAGCACCGAAGCCATGCCGATTTCCGACACAGTTTCTGAAGTGCGCGTGAAAAACGCATCTCCCTGCTTGGCGGAATAGTTCTTGGTTTCGTCAGCGGTGACTGTAACCTTTCCCTGGACGTCATCGGCTCTGAGGCGCTGATGGTTGAACACATCCATGTAGTTGATGATCGGCGTACCGTGGCCGAAAAAGCGTTTGGCCTTGTTTAGCCCATTCTTGAACCGATAATGCTCTCCAATTGTTGTCCAGCGCCAACCGGCTGGCAGCGCTTTTGAAGCATTGGCCTTATCATCCGGGACCATGCTCACCACGCAAACCCCATCGCCTTGAGATGCTCGGCGACTTTGCCGTCAAGCTTTGCTATTCGCTCCGACAGCACTGGCAGGGTTTCGGCATAGCGCTCCACTAAGGTCGCGATCCGCCCAGTCAGGCCTTGAGCAATGCGGTCCCGCTCGCCCCGGATTGCGGTCTCGATGGCAGATATCCACTTGTCTTCCGCCACCAGCGCCTTCGCTTCGGCCTCAGTGAGCTGGGCGTATTTTGCCACTGTCTTGGCATCCAGTTTCGCCCTCGCCTGTTTGACGGCAGTCGCCCTCTCGCTCTCATCATCCAGCAGCCTCAGCATGTCGTCGATGACGAGCATCTCCAGAAAGTCCGGAACCGCCTCAATCAGTTCGGCCTTGATCCGTTCTTCGGCACCACCCTGCTTAGCCAGTTTGTCGTAACGTTTGAAAAGGCCCTGATCCAGCTCGCCGACCAGCGTCTTTCGCCGCGCCTTCAGCAGAGCGGAAGTCACCTTGCCCTTGTCATTGCGGCACTCGACCAACGTGCCGTCCTCGCCGCCGTGCTCCTCGTCGAGTTCGGCGATGCGCTGCTCAACATCCTCTAGCTCCGCTTCCATCGCTTCCAGCGCTGCATTCTCCTTCGCAAAGAAGCGGGCAACTATCAGTGCTGGCGGGATAATCTCCGCCTTCAGCCGCCGGGCGGAGCGCCCGCTGCCTAGCACGATGTCCGGTTCCTCCGTGAACTTGCCGTCCTTGTCCTTTACCAGTTCGCGGATCGCCCTCGCCGCATCCCAGCCGTCGGACGCGATCAGATAAGCGTCGTCCTGCATTACGTCCGACCAGAAGGTCATGATGTGCTGATAAGCGTCATAACCATCGATCAGGGGGGCAGCCCTGAACCGCTCAAGCAGGTCTTCCGAAAGGGCGTGGATGAGGTCCTTAGGATGCTGACCGGGGCCGAAGCGCCGCATCCGTTCGATATTCGCCCCGCGCCATTCGGCGAAGACTTGATCAAGCCGATGGCCCAACGAGACGAAATCCGGATGCTGCGTGATGCTCCCGCGCACCTCCGTCGGGGCATGGCGGGCGGAAAGATAGCCGGACCGCTCATGCTGCTGGAACATGGCGTCGCGCAAGCTGGGCATAGCTCGCCAGAAGCGATCTAGTGCGTCGATGTCGGCTGCTGGGATGCCGCCCTTCAAATGGGCGTCAATGTCTTGCAGGTCTTCCGGCTCGCTGCTGTCGATATAGCGGGGGAGGTTGAGATTGCCGCCGTTCTCTGCGGACATGATTTCTGCTACCGACACCATGCGGGAATAGCCGGGGATTTGCGTGCCGCGCAGAAACACATCGACGATCTTGTGCACGTCCTGATGGCGCAGGCGGTTCTTCGGGCCATCCTTCACGAAGCCTTTCGATGCGTCTATCATAAAGATGCCGGTGCGAGCCTGCGCGTTTTCCTTGTCGAGCACGACCAGGCAGGCGGGGATGCCAGTGCCATAAAACAAGTTGGCGGGTAGGCCGATGATGCCCTTGATGTAGCCCCGAGCAATGATCCGCCTACGGATTTCACCTTCAGCATTGCCCCGGAACAACACCCCGTGAGGCATAACGATGACCGCCTTGCCGGTGGACTTGATGCTGCCGATGACATGGAGCAGATAGGCGTAATCGCCATTTTTGGCAGGCGGGGTTCCGTCCACGAACCGGCCAAAATCCTGTTCCAAGCCGGTGCTCCAAGCCTTATCGGAGAATGGCGGGTTGGCAACGACGAAATCGAAGGTTCTGAGGCTTCCGTTCGGGTTCTTGAAATGCGGCTGGGTTATGACATTACCGCGCCAGAGTTCGGCGTCAGCATTGTTGTGGATCACCATGTTCATCCGGGCCAGGGCGAAGGTGGCGACATCTTTTTCCTGCCCGTAGATCGAAAGACCGTCGGGCGCGGCATCTGCTGCCTTCAGCAACAACGAACCGGAACCGCAGGTCGGGTCATAAATCGTGGCAGTGCGCGGCGTCCGGTAGTTGATGCCAACCGCTTTTGCCATGATCCGGCTGACTTCCGCAGGCGTGTAGAACTGACCCTTGGACTTCCCGCTTTCCGTTGCGAAGTGCCGCATGAGATATTCGTAAGCGTCACCCAGGATGTCGTCGCCCTCGGCCCGGTTCTTCCGGAAATCCAGTTCGGGGCGGCTGAAGATTTCTAGCAGGTTGGACAGGCGTTCCACCATGTCCTTGCCGTCGCCTAGCTTAGCCGGGTCGTTGAAAGAGGCATTGTTGATGACGCCTCCCAAGCCATTGGTCTCGGCGATTTTTTCGACAATCTTGTCGATCTCCTCGCCAATATCCTTGCTGCCCTTGAGTGCCAGCATGTCCTCGAAATGGCAACCTTCGGGCACCTCGATCTGGGCCTCGGGGTCGCTGTCCGACCTATCGGAAACATATTTCAGGAACAGCAGTGTGAGGATGTAATCCTTGTATTGCGAGGCATCCATGCCCCCGCGCAGCGCGTCACAGCTTTTCCAAAGAGAGCTGTATATCTGGGATTTCTTGACCGCCACGCTTATGCCTCGCCTACCGTTTGCGACTGTATCGTCGTCTCTCAATGCCCGATTGGAAGCGGGATCGGAAGAGATAGTGTCCGCCGTACGATACATGTGCACCGGTCTCTTATCGGCGCTGGCCCATCGATGTGAATTCACATGCCCGAGGGTGCGAAAATTGGACCCTCTTAGACGTCGGATTTCCCGATTGTAACCTTTGATAAGTGAAGGTTATCGAGAGTTAGAACCTTGCTTACCGGCGAGGGGGCGTTCAAGCGTCGATGTGCAATCAACAAGGCTTGGCATTTCGTCAGGCAGTGATTATGTTTCACTGCGGCGAGCCAATCGCCATCATCGCTGGTCACTATCGGTAGCTCCGACTGTCAGCCTACCGAAATACGGCACCCTTCGGGGATTTTTTCACAGCGCGGGACAGCAATCCTGCACTCGTGGAAAAATTGAAAGGGTGAGCCATGTCTACTCAGAGCCATACGCCGCACTTGCGTGGAGGTCATGCACCCGGAGACCTTCGGGCGGTGTTTTGTGATGCAATTGATGTTTTCGAAGATTGGGAGCCAGAACAGGGTGAACCTGAGATCGGGCTGCGCGGCAGAAGAGTTTCACTATCCGTGCTCTGCGGCCTGCTATGGAATTGCACCGACATCATGCCAGATGCCGCCGTCACTGAGTTGCGTGTCTGGTACGAAAACCTGGTAGGCGAACCTCCTCAGAGCCGGGGCCGAACATATGCGGTAGGCGCACGTATGATGAAGGCCATAATCTCAGATCAGATGACAGTTTGATCTCAAGGGCGGGGCTCCCAACCCGCCCTCCTCGCTCTGCTGGTTATTTTTCGTCCCGCCAGATAACCCGCTTCTCCCAGCGGATTTCCACGAGGCGTCTGTATCGGATGGTGTGCGCCTGCTCTCCCGTGGGATGAAAGAGCTGGGCGCTCATCCACTCTCGGCTTTTGCATTCCTGGCAGCGTACCTTATCCCGCACCTCGTTAATCGTGACGTTCCCGATTACCTCCCGAAGCTCTGCCGGCTTGTAGTACCGCGTGATGTTGCAGCGGGCACAACGAATGCCTGCCACCTGCCCGGCATCATGGGCATGTGTCAGCGTCCAGGCGGCACCTCGCGGCCACTTCTCGGGTTGCTCCGGCATATGCTGAAATGAGGAACTTAGTCCTACGCGGTCAAGGGTCGCTTGACAATTTTGTTCTTATTTCGTTCACTGTGGGCACGGCAGCCACAGGGAGGCCAAAGATGAACATTTTGATGGACGCCAGGGGCGCGACCACTGAGGAAAAGCAGCGCGGGATCGAGGCAGCAAGAGCTGTACTCGACCACGCCGGAATAACGGCCGAGGAAGCTGCTGACGGCGCATCTGCAGTGGAGCGCTGGGACGACATGGGCTTCCCGCCAGACCAGGAACCATCGGAAGAGGAGTACGTTGCCGCCCAAGCGTGGTGGGCAGCCAGCAAGGCTGCGATGGAGGCGTGTTGCGTGGGATGGCCAGACGAGAAGAAGCATCATGTTGATGGCCTGCAGTTGCTGCACGATCCCGATATACAGCTCACCGATCGCGCAAGTGCACTGGCGCGGATGCGTACCATCGTACGGGCGGAAGACGGCAAAGGCGAATTCACGGACAACCGAGTATTTTTCTTGGCGCTCGCCGCCACCGCCGAGATGCCGAATAGCTCGAAGGCGCAACAACTCGTCAGCGCGGTAACGGTCGCCTATTCGTCGCTCTCGCTCGCGGGGTTCACTCCAGACGAGCCTATCGAGCCGAAGCGCCAGGCCGTGCTCGATGCTGTCGATGCACTTGAGGCGGGATCGGCATCCCTCAATTGATAAAGGCCGTTGAATGTCAACCCACGTCCTTCCAGAGCAGAAAAAGCCGAAGCTTATTGTTGTGGTCGCATTTGACCGCGGCGACGATGGAGAGCTCTTTCCGATGTACGGCCCGACCGATCAGCAAAGCGAAGAGCGGGCGATCCGAACTGCAAAAGCACTAGCTGGCAAGCATGTCGGCGTCATCGCCTGGAGCCGGGATGCCGATCCGGCGCTAGGAGACTACGGCCCGCCAAACACCCTGTTTGTAAGCGGCGACGTACCTGACATGGAATGAGCAAGCACAATGTGCGGGCGCTACACCAGATATCTGCCGTGGTCTGAAATCCACCGGCTCTACAGGCTGACCGCGCCGGCTGATATCGGCCGCAACGATGCGCCGCGCTACAACATCGCGCCGACTGACGAGGTGCCATTCATCACGGCGGCAGATGACGGCAACCATAAGGTTCGCGCCGGCCGGTGGTGGCTGGTGCCTTTTTGGGCGAAGGAGATGCCCAAGGCGCCGATGTTCAATGCGCGCATAGAGACCTTTGACACCACCCCAGCCTTCCGAGACGCATTCAAATCGAAACGCTGCCTGATCCCGGCGGATGGGTTTTACGAATGGACCAAAAGCCCGGCCGATGGCGGCAAGGACCCATGGCACATCTACCTGCCGGGTCATGCTCCCTTCTCGTTCGCCGGCTTGTGGGCCTACAATAAGACGCTCGACATAACGAGCTGCACGATCATCACCGAGCGGGCAGGCGAGCCGATGCAGCAGCTTCATGACAGGCAGCCTCTGATCCTCGATCATGCCTACTATGACGCCTGGTTGAATTCGGAGACGCCGGCAGGCGATCTCAAGGGGCTGCTCTCGCACGATATCGACGGCCAGCTCCAATTCAATCGCGTGGGACGCGAGGTCAACTCGGCAGCCATCAACAAACAGCCCAACGACCACTCCGGGCTAGTTGGACCGATCAATCCGCTATGAGCGACGAAATCAGATTACCGAGGCCCGAATACGCCACCAAACCAGGAGTGCAGGATCATGTCTGCGAGCACAGCGGATGTAACAAGGATGCCGGGTGGGGCTTCGCCAAGCCTAAACAGGCACCCCACTGGTTTTGCTTCGAGCACCGGGCCGAGGGCGAACGCTATCTGTGACGGAGTTGTTGATGTCCCGCTTGACCATTGCCGCCGATCTCGAAACTGCGGCTGATCAGATCGCCGAGATTTCCCGCGCAGATTTGCAGATCATGCTCAGGCGCGCGGCCCTGATGCTCCGGAACGTGACTGGCCTTGTGCTTGAACCGAACGTCGAGGAGCCCCTTTCAAGTCTGGCAGCCGAGATGGGTCTGTCGAAGGCGGAGCTGGTCAGAACCATTGTGGGCGATTGGTTGGTTGCCAATGCCTATCTGCCGGTGCCGTACGCCCTTGACGAGGAAAGCTCTGTGGACGGCAACGCATGATCAGGGCACCACGGAATGAGCGCGATTACCTTGACCGCGAGATTGACTGTCAGGAGGCGATGGAGCCCGGCTTTCAGGCCATTGTGGATTGTATGATGGAGGCTGGGTGGCAGCGCGGCGAGGTGATGCGGTCGCTTCGTCGTCTGATCGCTGCAGACAACATGACCCAGAAGGAAAACGCCAGGGTTGAAGCTGAACTGGCAATTGCACGAGCGATGATCCGAGCGGGCAAGTCGCTATAGCACCTTAGGCGATCACGTCATGTCGCAATCCCGTGTTTTAGCTATCTGGAATATGCGATAAGCCTGCCGGTCCGTCGGGCCGGCGTCAATTCATGCCCAACGAGAAGCGCCGACCACCTCGCAAGCACCGCGCAAATCTGGCCTACGGCTTTGAGATCGTCGACCAAGTGCCATCTGGCTGGCATTCATTGCCTTCATGGATGGCGCCAGTGTTGAAGAATTTTTGCTCGAAGACGCAACCGGACGCTGCCGCCTTGCTGGTCTCCCATACAAACGCGGGCGTGCACAACATGACGCCCTCACCCGCGCGAACCGTTGCTCCCGGGGAATAGCTCGTCGATCCCAGCCAGCATCGCGGCTGCTCTGGAGCAACTTGCTCTTGGGCGAATGCCGCGTTTGAGACCGTCAGAAACGCCGCTATCACAACCATCATGCGCATTGGTTACTCCTCCTCTCGAAAATCCTTCAGCGAGGCATGACGAAGCATCTGCTCGCCTTTGAGGAACTTAACACGGCCCACGAGACCGGCCTTCAGCCATTCGGCTTTCTCCTTGGCGAGCCCTTTAGGCGGCGGAGCACCGGCCTTGCCTTGCACACGGTCCCATAGGGCCTGCCGCTTGTCGGCTTTGAAGGTGACGAATGCACCGCCCATGTAGTGCCCCTTATCAGCCATGAGCACCATCGCCGGCTTTCCGATCTCTCGCTTCACGCCGATTATGTCCATTTCCTTCTCGACGTAGCACTTGATCTTGCGCCAGTTCATAGTTGAGCCGCTGCGGTAGAGGCTGTCGAGCCGCTTCGAGACGATGCCCTCCAAGCCCGCCTCGCAAGCCAAATGGTAGACAGCATCGCCAGTGCCGGGCAGCGCTTCGCTGAACTGGATATGACCGCCGGCCGGGATCAGTTCTCGCAGGATTTCGCGCCTGTCCTTCAGCGGCATGTCGCGCAGATCGTGGCCGTTGAGGTTTAGAAGGTCGAAGGCCACAAGGTAGAGGTCTTTCGGGCGTTTTGTGATGGCCGAGCGCAGCGCATGAAAGTCCGAAAGGCCGGCCTCGTTGGCGACGATTGTCTCACCTTCGATGATGAAGGTCTCCGCCTCTATCGACCCCGCCTCATCGGCGAGCGGCCGATATTTGGCCGTCCAGTCGAAGCCGTTCTTGGTGAAGAAGCGGATGCCGTCAACGTCCTTAACGACCTGTGTCCGGTAGCCATCGAATTTGACCTCATGGCCCCACTCGCCGCCTTTCGGCGGCTGTTCGACCAACTCGGGTTCCATTGGAGGGATAAAAGACAACCGGTCCCCGCCAGCACCCTTGCGCATAGCCACTCCACGCAACACCACACAATTTGAATTAATATCGAATGGCCATAAGCGTTCCATTAGACGTTGCTGAAAAAGCAAGGCGGAACATTCGTCGGGGCACGCAGGTTCTTTAGCCAGGAGGAACCGACGATGGCAGACGATAAGACCAACCGCGACTTCCGAGACCGTGATCGCGTGTCGGGCGACGAAGATTACGAGGTCGCCTACTTCGCCCGAAAATTCCAGCTCACCATTCCCGAAGCGCGCGAGCTCATTCAAAAGCACGGCAACGATCGCGAGACGCTAGAGCGAGAGGCGAAAGCCCTTGCCAAAAGCTAAGGCAGAGAGGTTCGAGCAGCTTCGCGCCCGGCCCTCGATAATGATCCCGGCCGAGGACTGTGACGAGGCCCTTGGCTTGATCAGAATGGCGATCGAGCAAACGTGTCCGGCGGGCGTGCTGCCTAGCCGAGAGATCGTCAATGCGATCTACGGGCCGGCCCCGATCGATGAGGCGCAAGCGCTTGCCAAAGCAATCATCGCCACGGTGGAGAAGCTGACCGAATGACCAAGCTTTCCGATCTCGGGGCGGCCGTTCGCGTTTCGCGTCCTCGGATTAGCCGCATTCGGCTAATGCATCCGCGATCATATCGTCGCTTGCACCCGCTTCATACGTCCCCCATTCCGGGTGCTTCGCCATCTGGGAGCGGCTATCTGGGAAGCCAAAATCTTGAGCTGCGCCATTCAGACCATATTTTTTACCCGCCAACTCGATGGTGACCAAAGGCCTTTTTATGCCCCTCATCGTCGCAAGGTCGCAGCGAAGCACCCCGGACCGATAGGCGGGAAACGGCCACTCTGAGCCGAACTCTTCCTGCGTTACCGGTCTCGTGTACATGGTGCCAGTGGTCCGCACCGTACTGGCGGATTTTGGATCAACCGAGGGCTTTTCTTTCCAAAGCGGCGAAAGCAGTAGCAGCGCAAAGATGGGTAGGGCCATCAATGCCATGGCACCGCGATGATAGCCAACGAAGAAGCCGCACACTACGAGTAAGATTGCGGTCCAAGCAGCCGCACCCAAGGGGTTTACTGGACTTCGACTATCGACGCTGGCGACTAGCACCAATACAACCAATTGGCTGGCCGCTAGACAGACCACGGCTGCCACGACGGTGAAGATACCGATCTCGATCAGCCGACGCCGGAGAGGCGACAAGCCTTCCAGCCATGAGACCGGCAACAGGAACCTCGCGGGCCAACGCGTCCAATGCATCGCCTCAGCGCTGTGCGCTGGCTCATAATCGATGTCAAAATCTGCCCCCGGGTTAGTATCCGCTTGGGCCGAAATCGAATGCAGGAGAACCAGACCCCGTTTCAGCTTCTCGTCATCGATCTTCCCAGCACGCCATAATTCCACGAGCTTGTCATATCGGGGGTCCGACATCGTAATCTCCCCACCCTCGGCCCTCTTGGACTTACCGATCCCTCCTAAAATTGGAACCTATTTGCCCCTATTTGCAAGTAGATTACGTAAATCTCAAAAAATCTAAGTAGCTTCACTCCAGCTGGATGCCTTGCCTCCCTACCAGACGAGCAGGGAGGCTGGCATGGTCGATCTGCGAAAACGCTTTGGAAGCTTGGTCGCCGCGCATAGGCGGCGTCATAGTCTCACTCAAGAACAGTTGGCCGAGAAGGCGAACATTAGTGTGGACATGGTGTCGAAGATCGAGGTCGGCGCGACAGGGGCACGGTTTCCCGTGATCGAGCGACTTGCTGAAGCGCTTAACATTGACCCGGCTGAGCTATTCACGACAGAGCTTCCGGCTGGGGCGATCAATCGGGGTCACTTGGTCGAGGTGACCACGCGATTGGCCGGATTGTCAGCGAGCGAACTGCGCTGGATCACCAACGTCATCGACGCTGCACTCCGCGGGCGTGCGTAGTTGTGCCCGTAACATCTCGACGCCGGCTATGATCAAGGTGCACTAGTAGGAGAGATACGCTGGATCGCCAGTCGCCCAGCCGAGGCGCAAAGGCTGACCGGTATTCAGCGTAATCTGGGCAGGCTGGTCGTGGCTGATCTGTACCCCCATTAGATGCGCAAATCGCTCGAAATCGTCGAACCATTCCCGTGAGGCTGAAAAAGAGTGGACGATCATCGCGGCCTCGTCTGTTTTGAACCGACGGGCTTCGATCAATGCAGAAGCAGTCCTATGGAGTAATTGGTAGCGAATTGCACCGTCGGGAGCCTTTGCAAGCCCCAACACCTCGCAAAGATGTTTCATGCGAATGCGTTTGCCGTTCGACGGTTCGCGAAACCATTCGCCAACAGTTGGTCCGAACGCTTCACTGACTTTGCCTTCGATCATTGATGCCGAGGTCCGGTCATGGGTTCGAATAAGGGCAAAAACGTCGTTTTGACTGTCTCGCCCACCACCAGGGAGCGGCACCTTGTGCTCTGGGATGGCAACTAGAAGCTCAACCGGGGCGTCAAACAAGGCCGCTATCTCTCCCGGCAATCCGCCGGAACTTTCCCAGGAATGCGCGACCGTCCGTGCCGAATAGCCTGTTCGCCAGTGCTTGATCGGGTTGGCAAGGAAGGCGCGCCAACTGTCAGGGCCAGAACTGGGGACGAAGATGCGAGACATGTCGGCCTTCACTCCTTGGATCGCTCGGAATGGTCTGTTCTCGGCTCTGCTCGACCATCAGCCGTTCAACTCACCGAGTGCGTTGGCGACCAGCGACCAACCTTCCGAAGTGACCAGGAAGTAGCCTGAACTCTCATCCACCGTGAGATAGCCGCGCTTTTCGAGCGCGCCCACAACCCAGACGTCAGGTCGAAACCACGTATCCTGCATCTGGATGCCTATCAGCGGGATGCGGCCACCTGAGAAGATGAGATACGACAGAAACAGGGCAATCGTTCGCGGCGTGTCTTGCGTAGCGTCGTTGTTCTGCTGCCCCCAGTCACCATAGTCGGCCAGACCGGTGAATGGCGATGCACTGAATGTCTTGGCAGACGACGGTTTGCCATCAATTGCAACGGCAAGCGCGTCAATGATTTTCGCAGCTGTCTCTTTGTCGATATTGAGCATGTGGTCCCCCTGTCACCTCAGCGAGAATAGCCTGAATGGCTCGGGTTTACTACAAGACCGCCCCTGCCGCGTTATTCTGGAACAGGTTGCCATCGCGTATGTACCGGGCGAGCATCGCCTCCGAGGCGTGGCCGGTCTGAGCCCTGATTTTCCATGTCGAAGCCCCAGCCATGGCTGCGCTGGTGGCAAGCCCCGCGCGAAGGCTGTGCCCGCTATAGTCGTCCGGGTTGAAGCCTGCTGCCTCGACCCGCTCTTTCACGATGATCGACACTGCCTCACCAGAAAGGCGGCTGCCGGCAATGTGGCCGTGCCGGTCCACGGGCCGGAACACAGGCCCGTTCTCGATCCCGGTATGGTCGAGCCAATCGGTGAGACTGCGCACCGGGCACCATTGGGTTCGACCGTGTGGAATGCCGATCTTGCGGCCTCGGCCTTCCTGATCGGTTTTGGATCGACGCAAGGTGACGACGATGCCTTGCCGAACATGTTCGATGTCGGCAACATCGAGGCCGACCAGTTCCGAACGGCGGAATGCGCCTGCAAAGCCGAGCAGCAGCAGCGCTTTGTCACGGATGTCCTTGGGGCTATCGCCCGTCCGCTCCAGCATCCGGAAAAGGTCGTCTTTCAGGACCGGCTTCGCCTCGCGTTGGGCTGTGCCGAGAGTTCGTCTGATACCGCGCATCGTAGCCCGGACGAGTTCGTTCTTCGTCGGGTCATCCGCGCCCGTCGCGACATGGGCCTTGGCGATAGCCGCCAATCGCCGCCGGATCGTCGCCACCGCACATGTAGCGGCGCAGTCGGCCAGATATCCGGCCACCATCTCCACCGTCGAGGGGATAGGTCGTCCCGTACCTTCATAATGGGCCAAGTCAGACCTGTAGGAGCGTTTTGTGCTCTCCGAAAGAGAATTGTTGATCAGGTGCCGGACGGCCTCTGGTGGGACCTGTCGCGGGATTGGCGATCCGTCCAGTGAACTCGTGCCCGCCAGTTCGGCATACACAGTGGTGCTTCGATTTTGAGTGCAATTAAATGCACTGGCTTTGTCGGTTATGTGATCCCAGCGAGTGCAATTGAAGGAAGCGGACGGCGTGACGATCTCCTGTTCGAATGTCTGCTCGCGTTCTACGGGTCGGACGATTTCGCCCCCGGCGGTGCAGTCGAGCCACGACGACGTCATGCCCGGCCTCCTGCCGCTTCGATCCGGCATTGAAGAAGCAGGTCCGGATGGTCGCCAAAGATCGCTAGGAGGTCCGTGACGAGTGTTTCGGGGAAGCCGGAGAATGTGAGATGAGCGATCTCTGCATCGCGCAGGATCGCCCCCGCGCCGGGATAATCAAGCTGTCGATCAACGACGTGCCCTTCGATACGGAACACGAGATGCCCGACAAGATCGGCATGGGCGCTTACCGGCAGGTGTCGCTGCATCATCTGGCGGAGAGCAGTACATCGATCCGCGAAAAGTGCGAGCGCCCGCCGACCGACGCGATTGTGCATATCGAACGAAAACGATGGCCATCCCCGGATCAGGACATGCTCTGGCAGTTGTTCCGACTGGATCGTCACTGGCCCCTGACTGGCCACCAACCAGACTAACGGCAACGTAAGCGCATGCCCCTCATCCGTTCTTGTTGAGCCAAGACGGGCGACTTCCAGCACATTCTCGGCAACGCCAATGTGCCGGTACACGTCGAGTAAAGCGGCAAATGAGCCATCGACCTCGGGCATCGAGTAGGCAGGGAACCGCTTTGTACCCACGATTAGCCACGAGGCCAGCGTCCGCTCCACCAGATGCCGGACAGGGTCGGCCACGATGTCCGATAGCTGGTGCTGGGTCAGGTCGAGGAATGCTGTCCGGTGCTCCTTCCATCGCGGATGCAGGTCAGCGGCGACCAGCAACTCGCATGCATCTCTCGATTTCAGCGCGGCACAGAGCCGGTGTACGAGCTGGGACGCCACGTTCCAGTCGCCACCATGTTCGGCTCGCCAGCCTTTCCGGGTCGAGACGAGCAACACTTCCCGAATGAGATCGAGATCGCCGATGCCGATGTCCTCGAGACCGATGACTACCGCCCGCCGCCAGAAGCGATCCGCCTGTCCATTGAGCAGAAAGCTGGTCGCCGCGAGGGCAATCGCCTGATGACCGCGCCGGATGGCCTTCTGCAATGCTGAAGTCGCCAGCCACGGATCGGATAGGTGACGCGAGGTGTCGGGCCGCTTGATTGGCCGCTTTGGATTGAACAAGTCCATGGAAATCCTCTCTTTTTTGAACCTGAGAGGATGGTATCGCGCTGCTGCGCCGCGTCATTCGATTTGCTTCATCTCATCGACGAATTCGAGTTGGAAACGTTAGCGTTATCGGACACTAAAACGTGGATCGAGTACTCGGTGACGAACGGCTTGGTTGGACTGGCGTTGAGTTGGTCAACCGACCGCGCAGCGCTGCTGTCCGTTGGCGCGTCTTTCTATGCTTCGGACAGTGAACAGACAGCGGGTGTTATGGTTCGTTAGACAAAGCTCGAAAAAGCCTTTTTAGACCATTGGCCGCTTTCAGCGGGTTAGACAACGCAAGCTGTTGAAATCCCTCAAAGGCTGCGCTCCTGTCGGGATCACCATATTTTTCAAAGGCTTGGCGAGCAGGTCGCCGCACGCTGGGGTCAAACTGACCCCGAAGTGAACGGCCCCGAAAGATGGTGCGTGCGCATAAGTGTGGAGAGACGGTTGACGGCCTCGGCGAGCTCTTCGCCTCCGGAAGCGATCAGCGCCGGTCGCTCCTGCTCGGACGCCGCCAGGATGCGTTCCCAGAACGCGGCAACGAGAGCGCTTGATCGGGCGAGGTCGGCGGCCGCGCCCTGATCGTCGGCCAGCGCCGCCAGGTGCCGGAGATTGATGCCGCCGATACCGGGCGGGGTTTTCGCCCCCATGTCGACAAAACCGGAAGGCAGCGATCCTTTCAGATTGTGGACGCGATGGTCGACGATGGCGGCGCAGATCTGATCGACCGCCTGCTTGGCGCCCGCGACACGGGAGGGATGGTCGGTGTCGGCCGCGGCATGCGGAAGAAGTTCCAGACGCTGGCCATAGGCTTCGACCAGCTTCAGATAAGGCAGCATCGGTCCTGAAAGCGTCGCGCCATCGGCAAAAAGGTCGGCATCGATCGCCGCGTGGGAAATACGGCCCGATTCCAATGCGCGCTCCAGCGCTGCCACATCGACCAACTCGCCGCGGTCATAGTTGATCAGCACGGCGCCGTGGTTGAGAGCGGAAAGCAGCTCGTCTCCGATCAGCCCGGCGTTGGCGTATTTTTGCCGGCCGGCATCGAAAGCACCCAGGCCAAGATGGACCGAAAGCGCGTCCGCACCACGCGCCGCGTCCACCATGTTTGCCGCATAGTCGAAGCCTTCCAGCTCGATCCATTTGCGGTGACGGTGCCGCGCATGGATGGTGACCCGCATGCCGAAGGCCTGGCCGAGCCTGGCGAATTCCCGACCGATGTTGCCATAGCCGATCACCGCCAGTCTTTTGCCTTCGAGCTTCTCGGTCGGGTAATGGCGCAGATCTTTTCCCGTATCGAACTGCCCGCCGGCGACCAGGCTGTTGAGCCTGTCCACGGGAAGATCCGGCCTGACCTTCAGCAGCGCCTTCATGGCCATTTGCGCGGTGGCGCGACTGTTGATGCCCGGCGTATTCATAAGCGGCGCTTCGCCGCCCTCTCCGCTGCCCCCACCCCAGGATGCCGAGCCCATATTGCCGGTGCCGGTCCCGATGCGCACGCCGCCGAGGCGGAACCTGGCCTCGGCCGGAATAAAGGTAGCCGCGGCGATGACGGCGTCATAACGGCCGTCGCCAGCCTCGGCCAACAATTCCTCGCGCGTGCTCAATTGCGGCAGGTAGAAGAAATGCAGCCTGCCGGGATCGAGGGCGCCAGCGCTGCCGATGCCTGTCTGATGGAACACATCGCCCTTGGCTTCGATGTAAGCCTTGACCTCGCTGTGATCGGGATTGCCGTCCGCGCCGAAGCGAAGGCCGACAAAGTCGCAGATCAGAATATTGGCTGATGTCATGGAGCGTCGTTTCCCTGCAGCTGTCTCCAGCTACTCCGATCCGCTATCCGATGGACGACGTGAAGCGGCATATCCGGGTCGCAAGCGAGAGATTTGCCTCAGGAAGCTAGAACCTGTCGGCCCTGACTTGGAAGGGACAAGCCGCTGAACAATTCATGGATCGGTCCGCTAATGGTTTTCATGGCCAGGACGAAACCCGCACGATCAGCCTGCCGAAATTGCGGGCCGGCGGTGCCGCGCCGGTCCCGCAATCGGCGCATCGGTCTGGAGGAGCCGATGCGCGATGACACTTGAATTCTCAGGCAACCTTGCGGTCGGGTTGGCGCGCGAAGACCTCCTGGACCTTGTCCGCTATCGCCTTGCCGAGATCGCGGTTGTTCTGCGCAGTGAAGTGGATGCCGTCGCAGCCGTCGGTGGTGATGAAATCCCCGGCATTGAGGAAATCGACCTTCGTGAAATCGGCCATGGCACGATATTCGGCCGCGAGCGCCGCCGTCTTCTCATGGCCGCCGGCGAACATGCCCTGGAAAAAGGGATGCGGCATCGGGGTCAGCGGCGGCGGTGCGACCACCAGCGCCTGCGGGGCCGGATAGGGCGTGCCGACACCGCCGGCGCTGGTAAGGATCTGGCCGACGAGCTTGGCCATGCCGTTGGCAATCTCGTAAGGCGTGCGGCGGAAGAACGACTTGGTGTCATTGGTGCCTAGCATGACGATGACGAGGTCGAGCGGCAGGTGGCTGGCGATGGCCGAGGGCAGATAGGCGCTGCCGTTGAGGCGCGGATCGTTGGGATCGTCGAGGCTGGTCGTGCGGGCGCTCAAACCTTCCTCGATCACATGATATCCATCGCCCAGATGCGAGGCCATCACGCCCGTCCAGCGGTCCTGATAGGCGTAGCGATGCGTCGGCGATCCCTCGATGACCGGAATCCAGCCCCAGGTCAGTGAGTCTCCAAAACAGAGGATCGATCTTTTGGTCATGTCTCCAATCCATTTCCCTATGCGATTGACTATTGGCCGTCCGAACTCGCCGCTCAGTTCGACCTGCTCCTGATGCCGTAGAGGATCGCCGCGAGCAGGATGATGAGGCCTTGCGCGATCAGCTTGCCGGGCTCGTCGACGCCGAAGGTTGTCATCACGACGAACAGCAGCGCAAAGGACAGCACGCCGAAGAAAGGCCCCCAGACGCCGCCTTCCCCACGGCCGAAAACGACGCCGCCGAGGATGGTCGCGGCGACCGCCAGGATCGGCAGGTCGAGGCCGACCCGGACGCTGCCGACGGCAATCGAAGCCGTCTGGACCAGCGCGGCGATGCCAGCGAACAAGCCCGCCAGCGTATGCGCAAGCACGACCGTGCGCGCGACCGGGACGCCGGAGAAATGCGCCGCCTGCACGTTCTCGCCGACCGACGTCACATAACGGCCGAAGACCGTGCGCGACAGGAACAGCGACAGCGCCACCGAAACCACCACCCAGAAGATCACCGGCGTGGGCGCCGGGCCGAGCTTGGTGTTGTAGATGTCGGCGAACATGCCGGGCACATCGCCGGGCGGCTTGCCGCTGGACAGATATTGCACGATCCCGACCAGGACGATGCCGACCGCGAGCGTGACGATAACGGCCGAGACCCGCCTCACCCCGACCATGAGGCCGTTGAAGAACCCGACGGCCAGTCCGATGCCCAGCGCCAGGACAATGAAGAAAGCCATGGAAGCGCCGGGAAAGACGCCGGACGAGATAGTATAGTTGATGAGCAGGATGACACCGCCGCCCGACAGGTCGATGCTTCGCACCCGCATCACAAGAAGCTGGCCCAGCACCAATATGCCGAGCGGCACGATCTGGCGCACGAATATGCCCATGATGTTGAGATTGAGCATGTTCGGCCGCGCGATCCACAGAACCAGGAGCAGCACGCCAAAGACGTAGTAGGCAGGAGGGACGCGCAGGAAGCGGCGCATCATAGGATGGGTGAGCGCGGCAGCCACTTACAACCCCATCTTTTTGCGCGACTGCAGAGCGACCACCAGGAGCAGGATCGCCCCCTTGATGGTGGTCTGGATGAAGGGCGACACATTTGTCAGGTTCATGCCGTTGGCAAGCAGCGCCATGACAAGGGCGCCGATGACGGTGCCGTGCAGGCTGCCGATGCCGCCAGAAAGCTGGGTGCCGCCGATGGCGACGGCCGTGATCGCGTCGAGCTCGAACAGCAGCCCGACATTCGGGTCGCCCGAAACGATGCGCCCGGCGAGGAAAATGCCGGCAAGCGCCGCGAAGCAGGCGCAGATCACATAGGCAAGCACGATGTTGCGCCGGTCGGCGATGCCGAAATTATGCGCCGCATCCTCCACACTGGACGAGACGCCACCACCGATCGCGAAAAGATGCAGCCCGAAGCGCGAGCCGTAGAGCAGCTTCCAGGCGACCGCGAGCGTAAAGATGCCCCAGAACACCGGCATGGGCACCCCAAGGAAGGAGCCGGCCACCGCGCTGATGACGACGTCCGGCACCGTGCCGCCCGAAACCGGTCTCAGCACCCGCGTGATCCCGAGCAGAATGTATTGCATCGACAGCGTCGCGATGATCGGATGCACGTTGAAGCGGGTGATGATGAAGCCGTTGCTGAAACCGACCAGCGCGGCCAGCACGAATACCGCCGGGATCAGCACCCAGCTGGGTCCGCCGAGGGCGAGCACTGCCGTCGTGAAGCTGATCATCGATCCGACCGAAAGGTCGAGCCCGCCGAGCAGGACGACGAACATCTGGCCGACCGCCGTGATGACGAGCGGCATCGCCTGCGGCACCAGATTGAGCAGATTCTCCCCGTTGAGGAACTGTGCCGTCTTGAGGCTGAGCCAAAGCGTGATGGCCAGCGCGATCAGCAAGGGCAGCATCCACATGCCTTGCCGCGATCCTCTCGCGCCCGCGAGGCGTCTGTTGATGGCTGTCATCGGCGCTCACCTCTTGCCTCATTGGCCTGCCCGCTGGCGCTGAGCGCGGCGTCGAGGATGTTGTGCTCCGTGGCGTCTGCCGCCGGCATTTCCTTGACGATCGTGTCGTTGTGGACGACGCAGATGCGGTCGCAGAGCCCGATCAGCTCGATCGTCTCGCGCGACAGCACCAACACCGCCCCGCCTTTGCCGGCAAAGTCGCGCAGCAGCCGGTAGATCTCGGACTTTGCGCCGATGTCGACGCCGCGCGTCGGTTCTTCGACGAGCAGGATGTCGATGTCGGCGGCGAGGTAGCGGCCGAGCAGCACCTTCTGCTGGTTGCCGCCCGACAGTGTGCCGACGGGGGCGCTCGGACCGCTGGCCTTCACGGCAAGGCTCGACATCATGTCGGCGACCTGCCGCTGATAGCCGGCGGCCAGGGCCAGTTCAGACCGTTTCGAATGGAGTGCGGCAGCAATGTTGTGCGCCACGGAAAGGCCGAGGAAGAGCCCGTCTTCCTTGCGATCCTCTGGTACGAAGCCGACGCCCATTGCCTGCAGCCGGCGCACGCCGCCGCCAGGCGACACCGGCAAGGGCAGCGACTTGCCTTTGATCGTCACACGGCCGGCGAAAGGATGGTATTGACCGACCAGCGAGCGCAGGAAGCGCTGCTGGCCCTGCCCCTCCAGGCCGGCCAGCGCAACGATCTCGCCGCGGTTGAGCGCCAGCGAGAACGGCCTGGAGCGCTCGGTGATGCGGAAACCCTCGACCGAAAGCATGGCGGGGCCGGAGACATCGCCACGCTGAGGAAAGAGATCGGCCAGCTCGCGGCCGACCATCATCGCGATCAGCGACGCCGGCGTCATCTCGGCGATTGCTCTGGTGCCGACGAGTTCGCCGTCCTTCAGAACCGTGACGGTGTCGCAGATGGCGAAGATTTCGTCCATCCGGTGCGAAATGTAGACCACCGCCTTGCCCTCATCCTTCAGCCTGCGGATGTGGCGGTTCAGGATTTCGACATCGGCGGCATTGAGCGCCGCCGTCGGCTCGTCGAGGATGAACACGCTGGCATCGGTCATGATGCCGTGCGCGATCTCCACGAACTGCCGTTCGGCGATGCTGAGCCTCGAGACCAGCGTGCCCGGATCGAGCGTGAGGCCGAGCTCGGCAAGCGCGGCGCCAGCCTCGCGCCGCATGCGGCGATGGTCGACCCCGCCGAAAGCAGTGGTCGGTTCGCGGCCGAGAAACATATTTTCGGCGATCGTCAGATTGGGCAGCAGCGACAATTCCTGGAACACCGTCGAGATGCCGGCTTCCAGCGCATCCTTCGGCCTGTGGAAGGCGATCTGGCGCCCATCGCGCAGGATGGCGCCGCCATCCGGCTGATGGACGCCGGCGAGGATCTTCATCAACGTCGATTTGCCGGCGCCGTTCTCGCCCATCAGCGCATGGACGGAGCCCGATCGGAGAGCGATGGAGACGCCCTTCAGCGCCGCCGTGCCGGCGAAGGCCTTCCGGATATCCGACATTTCGACAAGGGTTTTCACGAAACAAGCACCACTGCATTCAGGAGTATTCGGTGGCGCGGACCCACGTCGCCGCAGCCCCGCGCCACCATGGCGCCACCTTTACTTCTTGGCGTAGAACTCCTTGAGCTTGTCTTCGGGCAGCTCCGACGGCCACCACACATTGGCCGAGAGATCGTCGCGATAATATTTCTTGATCTTCTCGATATCCCAGCCGGGCGGATTGTAGTCGTAGTGCTTCTTCAGCTCCTTGCCTTCGAGCAGGGCCACGGCAGCGCGGATGCCGGCCGCGCCCTGGGCCGGGCTATATTCCGCCGAGATCGACTTGAAGCCGTCGGCGATCCACTGGCCGAAGAATCCGTTGTTGCCCTCGCCGGTGATCGGCGGAATCTTGGCACCGAACTGCTTGAAGACGTCGACGCAGGCGCGCGTCATATCGGCGCCGGAAGACCAGATGCCGTCGACCTCGGGGTTGTTCAGGTAGAGCGTCTCGCAGAGCTTCTTGGCCTTGTCGTACTGCCAGTCGCCATGCTCTTCGGCGATGATCTTGACGTCGGTCCCCTTCAGCGCCTGCAGCAGGCCGTTGTAGCGGTTGGTGTCTTCCGGATGGCCGGCGAGCCCGCGCAGCACCCAGATATTGCCCTTGCCGCCGAGTTCCTTGACCAGGAAGTCGCCCATCACCTTGCCGAAATGTTCGGCGCCGCCCTGAATTTCGGTGGTGAAGGCGTCGCTCTCGATACGGCCGGTATGCACGATGACGGGAATGCCCGCCGCCACGGCCTTGGCGATGCTGGCGTCCGCCGAGGTCGACGTGACCGGCTGGACGATGATGGCGTCGACCTTCTGGGCGATCAGGTCCTCGATGTCGGCGACCTGCTTCTTCTGGTCGAAGCCGGCATCGAGCAGGATGAATTTGCTGATGCGCTTGTCCTTGGCGGCGGCAGCCTCCGCCTCATGCGCGACCTGCACCGTCCAGGTGTTCGCGTTTACGCCGAAATGGCTCATGCCGATGACCCAGGGCGGATCCTTCTTGAATTTCCCGGCCTCGACCGCTGGATTGTCGCCGGCACGGGCGGTAACCCCGTCGAGCAGCGATACCTCGTCGGCGAACGAGGGAGCACACCACATGGTGGTCGCGATCACTGCCGCTGCGATTGATTGGATAATCCGTCTCACTGAGCCATCCTCCTTCTCAAGCTCCACGAGCCCTGGTGACCAGGGCCACGACATCCCCATCGGCGCGCGGCCATGGCCAAACGCCGCACCTGCCGGGGCGATCCCGGCACTGCTTCAGTTCATTGCTCAACCCCGAGCGCATGGCTGCTGGAGACAAGGTCCAGCGTTGCCGCCATGGGTCATGGCAGCCTATCGGCACAAAAGGTTCGGGGCATTCCTCCCAGGCTCACTTTCAATCATCGATCCGGTGGGCTGTCAATAATTATTCAGAGTGATGGATTATCTTTGCGGCTTGCGCTACCTTTCCGCCGGATGGCAGGGTCGCTCGACGCGGACGACCGACTCTCGTCCGACGATTTCTGCAAATCAGAACCTTGGCTGGATCGGGGAGGAGCATGCGATCGGTCTTGTGCTACGGCGACTCCAACACGCATGGGCAGGTACCCGGCGGCACACCGCTTGACCGCTACGGCCCGGCCGAGCGCTGGCCCGGTGTCATGGCAAGGGAGCTGGGCGTCGGCTGGCATGTCATCGAGGAAGGCCTCAGCGGCCGTACGACGGTGCGCGACGATCCCATCGAGGGTGCCCACAAGAACGGACGTACCTACCTCAGGCCTTGCCTGCAGAGCCATGCCGTTGTCGATCTCGTCATCATCATGCTGGGGACCAACGACCTCAAGGCGCGCTTCAACCAGCCGGCCTCTGAAGTCGCCATGGCCATGGGCTGCCTCGTCTACGACATCAAGGAACTCAAGCCCGGCCCGGGCGGCAGCGTGCCCGAAATCATGATCGTGTCTCCGCCGCCAATGCTGGACGACATCAAGGAATGGCGGTCGATCTTCGCCGGCGCGCCTGAGAAGTCGCGGCAGCTGGCGCTCGAATTCGAGATCATCGCCGATTCGCTCGAAGTGCATTTCTTCGACGCGGGCTCGGTCGTCACCTGCGATCCGCTTGACGGGTTCCACATCAACGGACAGGCCCATGTGTCGCTTGGCCGTGCGCTGGCCCGCGAAGTCGAAGCAATCGGGTGGCCGGATGAGAGATGAACGCGGCATACGGGTGTCCCGCACGACCGATCGCGAGAGGACGCATCATGCCTGACATGCGCTTTGCGCCGCCGAACCCGCTCCGCATCGCGGACCGCGCCAGCGGCCTCAACGCCGTCAGCGTGCGCAGCTACAACGAACGCCTTGTGCTGTCGTTGCTGCTTCAGAGCAAGGATATCACCCGTCTCGAGATCGGCGAGCGGACCGGCCTGTCGGCGCAGACTGTGTCGGTCATCGTCCGATCGCTCGAGCAGGAAGGGCTGATCGCCAAGGGTGAGGCCCAGCGCGGCCGTGTCGGACCGCCGACGGTGCCGATCTCGCTCAACCCCGAGGGCGCCTATTCCGTCGGCATCAGCGTCGGCCACCGGCAGGTGGAGGTCGTGCTTGTCGACTTCGTCGGCTCGATCCGCTCCCATACGGTCCTGCCGTTCTCAGCCGCACAGGACACCAACCACCCGCAATTCATGACCGCCATCGCCAAGGCGATTGCCGATCTGCCACGGCATCTCCACTCGCGCATCGCCGGTATCGGCCTTGCCCTGCCCGGCGACGAAGCAGAACTCGAGCTAACGCCAAAAGCGGCGCGCGAGCGGTTCGACGCCCTGCAGGAGGAGGTCGAGAGGGAGATCGGTTATCCCGTCTACGTCCAGAACGACATCACCGCCGCTGCCGGTGGCGAAAGCATGTTCGGCGTGGCAAAGCATCTTTCGGACTACCTTTTCTTCTATCTCGGCGCGCGCCTGCACAGCCGCCTGGTCCTCAATCACCAGATCTACAACACCACTGCCGCGGTGAGTTTCGACGTCGGCATCCTGCGCCTGGAGCAGGAGATCCGGAAAAATGGCAATTCGCCCTCCGAGCTGTGGGAGCGGCGCGCGGACTGGCCTTCGTTCGGCGATGCCGAGATCGCGTGGCAACGCGAGCTGCTGGAGCAGATGAAGTCGTCGATAGCGGCGCTGAAGCCGTTCGTTCCCGTGGCTTCGGTCGTCCTGTCCTCTTACGCGCCGCAGGCGGTCTGCAAGGCAATCTGCCGGGAGCTGGAACAGGCTATGCCTGGTATAAGCGCCATAGCCGGCAACATCGAGCGTTCGCCCAAGGCGGTGGGAGCGGCGGGCCTGCCCTTCAGCTCGCGGTTCATGGTGGAGTGACGTTCATGGTCACCGGCGTCTCGCTGCCCATCGACGGCGGCTACACCTGCCGGTGATATCGGGCGCATAACAAACGCTGGACCACGCCACCAGCAGCGGCGGGACAGCGGCCGCTTGAGTCAGCCACGCCCCAACGAACCCAGCCGGTCAGCCTGAGATAATTTCGTAGCGAAGGATCTGGGCGTCGCCGAGGGCCGATCTGCGTCCAGGCGAGATGACGCCGGAGCCGAAGAGGAGAATATCTTCGCGGCGTACGAATACTTCATTGCCGGGCCCCATCGACACAAATGTGCCCGACGAGCTGCGCTCGACAAGCCGGACCTTGCCATTCGAAATGGTGAAGGTCGCGTGGTGCCTTGAGACCCAGGGCCGCGGGACAACGATATTGCATTCCGGAGATCGGCCGATCGTCACCAATTCGTTGTTTCGGCAGGATCGCAACTGATCTTCATAGCGGATGACCAGATTGATCTGCGGCGGCGGAGCGGAACGCCTATCGACAAAGGTGCCTCGATTGGCGACGTGCGTGCTGACGGCCCCATCGTCGCTCCTCAGCGTATAGACATCGAAGAGTTCTTGCTTTCCCTTGAATGCCATTTTGTCGAGGAGCCGCAAGGTACTGCGGCTGCCCGCGGAAAGGGCTTCGAAGAAGCTCTGGCTGATCAGGACCTCCCCGGGGTTGGCCGTGGTGGACAATCTTGCGGTCACATTGACAACGTCGCCGAACACCGCGCCCCGCGCACGAATGACCGCCCCGAAATGCAGTCCGATCCGGGCGATCAAAGGCTCTTTCGTCAGTTGGCCGCCAATCTGGCAGACGGCCCTCAGCGCCGCCTCCGGTCTCTCGAACAGGCTGAGCACGTCATCGCCCTTCGAGTAAATGAAGTCACCGCCGTGCTGGGCGACGATCTCGCGTATCGCGTCGAGGCAATCCGAGACCTGCCGCAGGGCGGCATCGTCGCCGATGCGCTCATAAAGTGTCGTGCTGCCCACGACATCAGCTAAGAGGACTGCGGCTAGAAGTCTTTCCTGATCCATCGACTCGTATCCGCCCCGAGAGCGTGGCGTGTATAACATACCAAAGGTGACCTTGACTTATCTACCTGCGCGCCCGGGCGCCGGCGCAACGGGGCAAGTGCTTTGGCGCGATTATCTCGGGCGGACAGGCATCTGCCTTCCCGCCAACGGGTTATCGGCCTCAAAAATAGCGGCGATAAAGAAGTTTCGTTTCCCTAACCCGGGCTGCCGGCCGCCGGATTGGCGATGATGGCGGCCCGGAAGCGGGCGACGAAATCGTCGAGCGCCGGGCGCTCGGCGTCCGAGATCGCCCAGTAGGAAAAGGCGTCGTCGGTCCAGTGGACCAGAAGGAAGCCGCCCGCCGAGAGATCGTCCGCCACCGGCACCGATTTGGCCTCGTTCTGCCGGGGTGCGGCCACCAGCGTGATCAGATGCTCGTGATGGCGGTAGACCAGTGCCGGCATCGGCCTGTCACCAATCACCTCGACGCGGCCGCCAAGCAGCGCGTAGCCGTCCTTGGCCATGTCGGGCGCCGGCGGCGACATGCCGATGCGCCCGTCGAGCCATGGCTTCACCGTGTGCCGGTCGGACGAGACGATGTCGACCGGCGTCGCCGCGAGCAGGCTGCGGCGATGGCCGTTGGCGACGGCCACGGCGAAGCTGTCGGCCCCGTTGTCCGCCGTCGTCAGCCATTGTGTCGCGCCGCTGGCCAGAAACGCCGTCAGCGCGATCGAGGCGGCCATCTGGCGCCAGTCGAAGGAATTGAACCAGCGCGACGCGCGTGGCCGCATCGCGATGACCTGGCCCTGCTGCTGTTGCGGCACGGAGGGCTGTGCCTCCACCCTCATATCTTCAGCCTGCGTGGCCTCCGCGACCTCGGGATCCTTCACCTCGGCGATCGCCGCGATGCGCGCCAAAAAGTCGTCACTGACGGCGGGCCGCGGCACATTGGCGAGCGCACCGCGCAGCGCCACCAGGCGCGCATGTTCGGCGGCGAGCTCCGGATCGGCGGCCATGCGCCGCTCGACCGCCAGGGCCGCCGCGGCATCGAGCTCGCCATCGACAAGGGCGTGGATCATCAGCTTCATATCCTGCGGGTCTTGCGGCAATCCATCCTCACGCGGGCGATTTTCATGCGGGCTCATGGCGCCCTCCAAGTTCCGTCATCAAGAGACCGCGGGCCCGCGCCAGCCGCGACATCACCGTGCCTTGCGGCACGCCGAGCATGGTGGCGATTTCGCGGTAGCTGAGACCGTTGATGTCGCGCAGCACCACCGTTTCGCGGAAGGCTTGCGGCAGCCTGGTGATCGCCGCTTCCACCGCCGCCGAATTCGCCTTGGCGATCAGTACCGCCTCCGGGCTGTCGGCATCATTGTCCGGCGGCGGCGAGACGTCGTCGAGATCGGCGAGGTCGCCGACGGCGACCACGCTGCGCGGGCGGTTGCGCGCCATCCATGTGTAGGAAGCGTTGCGCACGATGGTAAGCAGCCACGCGCGGGAATTTCCCCCGGCAAAGCCGGCAATGCCCGCATGCGCCTTGAGGCAGGCCTCCTGCACCACATCCTCGGCGTCGGCTTGATTGCCGGTCAGCCAGCGGGCAAGCGACAGCGCATCGCTGAGATGCGGCAGCACCACTTCGGCAAAACGCGCGGCCAGCATCTTTTCGCTCAACACCGTTCCGCCGTCGGGCGCTCCCGCCACGGGTCTGCCGCCGCCCTCAGCGGGAGGCGACGATCTGTCCCCGCTCGTGCGGGTGAAGATCGCGACCGCAGGCGATGGCGCCTGCTTCGAGGGAGGAGAAGGCATTGGTGTCACCGGAGTCAAGTGTCTCGGAAGCAAGGGGCGCCTCGGAAGAGGACGGCGCATCGCTGGCTGCAACGGGATGCTCGCCGTCATGGTCGTGGATCTCGATGGTTGCGATCGGCACGGGATCAGGGCCGGCGGCAGGGCGGTATCGCCCGGAACAGATGCGCCCAGCTCCAACGCTCCAAGCGACGACGGTGGCTGACGCCTTCGCCCTCTTCGGCCCGTGCGTATTTGTCGTCGTGCCGCTTCATGATGGTCTCCGCTGTTGCGCACAAATGGTGCATGCCCTGGAGACCGGCGGACCGGGCGGTTTATTCCCGGCCGGTCGGCTTTTTCGTTCACGCTAACGTGATCGGACGGCGTGCCCGCCTACAGCGCCAGCAGCGCAAGCCCCGCCAGCGCAGATCCCGCCAATGTCGGCAGCATGCCGAGTTTCAGCCTGAACATGGCGACCATCGCCGCCGCCGACAGCAGCGCGGCACGCCAGTCGAGCGAGGACAGGACCGGAACCTCCACGCCCCAGCCGACACTCGCTACCTTGCCGAAGACGACATGCAGCGCGAACCACAGCGCAAGGTTCATGATGACGCCGACCACCGCGGCGGTGATCGCGCCAAGCGCCGCCGCCAGCGCCTTGTTCCGTCTCAATTGCTCGATGTAGGGCGCACCGAGGAATATCCAGAAGAAGCAAGGGACGAAGGTGACCCAGAGCGTCAGCAGCGATCCGAGCGATCCAGCCAGCAGCGGGTTGGCAAAGCCGGCATGACGATAGGCGGCGGCGAAGCCGACGAATTGCAGCACCAGGATCAATGGCCCCGGCGTCGTTTCGGCAAGCCCGAGCCCATCGACCATTTGGCCGGGTGAAAGCCAGCCGAACGAGGTCACCGCTGCCTGCGCGACATAGGCAAGAACGGCATAGGCGCCGCCGAAGGTGACGACGGCCATCAGGCTGAAGAAGCCGCCGATCTGCGCCCAGACGCTCCCCGGCCCCGCCAACACGGCGATCAGCGCCGTCGGCCCCAGCCAGACCGGCAGCCAGATGGCGATGGTGCGGATGGCATGCCCTCGCTTCGGCATGGTGTGGCCGAGTTCGCCCCGCTCGAACATCAGGTCGACCGCGGCCCTGGTCTCGGCGCCGGCCGCAGTCTTGCCATGCGCCGAGGCGGAGAACAGCGCCGGCGCGAAGCGGTTGCCGGTCCAGCCGATCAGCCCGGCTGCGAGCACGATCAGCGGGAACGGCACCCGGGCGACATAGATGGCGAGGAAGGCCGCCACGGCGATCGCCACCATCGCACGGTTCTTCAGCGCCCGCTTGCCGATGCGGATCACCGCCTCGACGACGACGGCGAGCACCGCCGCCTTGATGCCGAAGAACAGCGCCTCGACGACCGGCGCATCGTTGTAGAGCATGTAGAAGCCGCTCAGGCAGAGCATCACCAACGCGCCGGGCAGCACGAACAGGATGCCGGCGACAAGGCCGCCTGCCGTCCGGTGCAGCAGCCAGCCGATATAGACGGCAAGCTGCTGCGCCTCCGGGCCCGGCAGGAGCATGCAATAGTTGAGCGCGTGCAGGAACCGCTCCTCGCCGATCCAGCGGCGCTCCTCGACCAGTTCCTTGTGCATCAGCGCGATCTGGCCGGCCGGCCCGCCGAAGGAGAGCAGGCCGATCCTGGCCCAGAGCCGCGTCGCTTCGCGGAAGCTCGGCGCGGCCGGGATCTCGGCCCGTCGCGCGGCGGCGTCCTTGGCAAGCGCGCTCATTGTGCCTTGCCTACAACCGGCCAGTTATGCGTCTCGTCGGTGGCGTCGCGGCACCAGCGGAAGAAGGCGTCGTAGAGAAGCATGCCGGCTTCGAGCTGTTCGAGGTCATCACGGAACATGCGCGACAGGCCAAGCGAAGCGGCGAGGAACCCGGCCGCCTGCGGCACGAGGTCGAGGCGCGCCGTATCGGCGGCGCGCACGATCAGCGCCAGGCGGTCGAGCGCATCGACGCGCAGTCCGAATTCCTCGACCATCGTGTCGAATGTGCAGCGATCGCCGCGATGGCTCCAGAACACGCCTTCGATATCGAAGGGAACCGCGGCGAAGCGATCCGCGACCAGAGGCACCTCAGCCGCGTCGACGAACAGGAACACCGCATCGGGATCGACGAAGCGGCGGATCAGCCAGGGGCAGGCAATGCGATCTACCTTCGGCCGGGAACGGGTGACCCATACGGTGCGGCCGTTCTGGTCGCGGGGCGGGATCGCCCCGCCTGCGACCAACGGCGCGCTGGCGGCCGCCCAGGCCTGGAAGCCGCCTTCCAACGACTCCGCCGGAATGCCTTCGTGGCGCAGCCACGCGGCGACGCCTTGCGAGAGTTTCTGCCCTCTCTGGCAGATGACCACGACCTTGCGTCTCGAAAACTCCGACGCCCAGCTTGAGACAGTTCTGAAATCGCGCCGGCATGAGGCCGGCAACAGGCGCGGATCGGCTTCATAGTCCTCGTCGGTGCGCACATCGACCAGGCAAGGCGCATCGGGCAAGCCGACGAGACGGGAAAGCTGCGGAACGGTGATTTGGGTTGTTGACGGCATGGCGTCCACCTCCAGAACACAGAGAGTTTGGACGCGATCGTTGGGCTGACGCCTCACGGGGTCGTCGCGAGGAACCCCTTGGCCAGGATGCTGGAACGCTCCCCTACGATTGTCAAGAATTCAAATTGCTAATGCATGTCGCGCAAAAGTGTGCAGCGGTTTTGCGATAACGACATGCATGAAAACAATGGCTTAAAGCGCGTCGCCTTAATCCGCTTCAGCGCGACACGCTTTTAGGGAAGATGGGAGCTCCGCCCTGTCTCCCTTAAAAGGTCGTTGCCCTTACTGCGCCGTCCAGCCGCCATCCATCGGCAGGGTCGTGCCGGTGATCTGCTTGGCCGCATCCGAGCACAGGAACAGCGTCAGCGCGGCAAGCTCTTCGACGGTGACGAATTCCTTGGTCGGCTGCGCCGCAAGCAGCACATCGTGCTTGACCTGCTCTTCGGTCATGCCGCGCGCCTTCATCGTGTCGGGGATCTGCTTTTCGACCAGCGGCGTCCAGACATAGCCTGGCGCGATCGCATTGACGGTGATGCCGTCCTGCGCGACTTCCAGCGCCACCGTCTTGGTCAGCCCCGCAATGCCGTGCTTGGCCGAGACATAGGCCGACTTGAACGGCGAGGCGACCAGCGCATGCGCCGAAGCCGTGTTGATGATGCGGCCCCATTTGCGGCTCTTCATGCCCGGAACCGCCGCCTTGATGGCATAGAAGGCGGCCAAGAGGTTGATGCGGATGATGGCTTCCCATTTGTCGTCGGGAAATTCCTCGATCGGCGCGACATGCTGGATGCCGGCATTGTTGACCAGGATGTCGAGGCTGCCGAACGCTGCCTCGGCCTCGTGGACCATGGCGGTGACGGCGGCGCCGTCCATCATGTTGGCGCCCGAATAGCGGCACTTGACGCCGAAATCCTCTTCGATGCCGGCCCGCTCCTGCTCGATCGCCGCGGCGTCGCCCAAGCCGTTGATGGTGACGTTGGCGCCCTCGGCGGCGAAGGCGCGGGCGATTGCCAGGCCGATGCCGCTGGTCGAGCCGGTGACGAGCGCATTCTTCGAAGACAGGGAACCCATGGGAGATCTCGCGACAGGAGGACAGGAGGGAAGACTATGAAGACGAACAGCCGGGAAGGCACATGATTTGTGCGCCGCAGCATCACAATGCCACACCCATATGTCGGCGCCATTACAGCTCCGCGATGGGGTTTGCCGGCTGTAAGAAGTGTCGTCTTGGCGCTGACACGGCACTGTCATGCTGCCGTGCAACATATTTGCCAGCGCATTCGCGCGGGCTCATTTCAAACCTTGTTTGGGGCACCAGCCATGGAAATCGCCGACGTCGTGAAGCGGGCCTATGCGATGCCGCTCACCAACCCGTCCTTCCCGCCAGGCCCTTATCGCTTCTTCGACCGCGAATACATCATCATCACCTACCGCACGACGCGCGAGGCGCTGGAAGCCGTCGTTCCGGCGCCGCTCGAGATCGACGAGCCGCTGGTCAAATACGAATTCATCCGCATGCCTGACTCCACCGGCTTCGGCGACTACACCGAAACCGGCCAGGTCATCCCGGTGCGCTACAAGGGCCAGTATGGCGGCTATGTGCATTCCATGTATCTCGACGACGATGCGCCGATCGCCGGAGGCCGCGAGCTGTGGGGTTTCCCGAAGAAGCTTGCCAGCCCCAAGATCGTGCATGAAGGCGAAGTGGTGGTCGGCACGCTGCATTATGGCAGCGTTCTGTGCGCCACCGGCACCATGGGCTACAAGCACCGCGAGGCCGACCACGACCAGGTGCTGGCCTCACTCGCCGCGCCCAATTTCCTCATCAAGATCATCCCGCATGTCGACGGCAGCCCGCGCATCTGCGAGCTGGTCCGCTACTACCTCACCGACATCACGCTGAAGGAAGCCTGGACGGCGCCGGCTGCGCTCGACCTTCGCCCGCATGTCATGGCCGACGTCGCCAAGCTGCCGGTGCTCGACATCGTCTCTGCCGTTCATTTCACCGCCGACCTAACGCTGGGCCTCGGCGAAGTCGTGCATGATTACCTCGCGGACCACGGCCGATCGGCTGCGGGCGCGAAGGAGCTGGAGAAAGCCGGTGCTTGAGCGCAACCGCAGCAAGGCGGCCGCCGCCACCATTCAGGAAATCACGGCGCAATATGACCGCATCGCCCTGGTCTTCCAGGGCGGCGGCGCGCTCGGCGCCTATCAGGCGGGTGTCTATCAGGCGCTTGCCGACGCCGGCTGTGAGCCGACCTGGCTTTCCGGCGTCTCGATCGGCGCCATCAACGCCTCGATCATCGCCGGCAACGAGCCCAGCCGCCGCCTGCAGCGGCTGGAGCAGTTCTGGCAGACGATCTCGGGCCGCAAGATCTGGGCCTATACGCCGGAAGGCGACATCTACCGCGACATCCGCAACCAGACCTCGTCGTGGATGACCATGACCATGGGCCAGCCCGGTTTCTTCAAGCCGCGCAGTCCCAGCCCCTGGTTCCAGCTGACGGGAGCGGAAGGCGCCACCAGCTTCTACGACACCGCCGAGCTCAAGGACACGCTGGAGAGCCTGATCGACTTCGACGTGCTGAACGACGGCAAGAAGCGCTTGAGCGTCGGCGCGGTCAATGTCAGGACCGGCAACTTCGTCTATTTCGACACCGACAAGGTGCGCATCGAGCCGGAACATATCATGGCGAGCGGCGCGCTGCCGCCGGCCTTCCCCTCGATCCGCATCGAGGGCGAATATTACTGGGATGGCGGCATCGTTTCCAACACGCCGCTGCAATATCTGCTCGACCAGGAAGAGGATCGCTCCTCGCTGGTGTTCCAGGTCGATCTGTTCAGCGCCCGCGGCGTGCTGCCCCGCGGCATGGCCGACGTCCTGTCGCGCCACAAGGACATCCTGTATTCCAGCCGCACGCGACAGAACACCGACAACTTCCAGCGCATCCATGCGCTCAAGATAAAGCTTCTCGACGCGCTGAAGCGCGTGCCGCCGGACCAGCTCAAGGACGGCGAGAAGGAACTGATGGCCGACTATTCCGATGCCGGCGTGGTCAACATCGTCCACCTGATCTACCAGCACAAAGGCTACGAAGGCCACGCCAAGGACTATGAGTTTTCCGGCACCTCGATGCGCGAGCACTGGGAGATGGGCCTGGAAGACACCGAACGCACGCTGCGTCACAAGAAATGGCTGATGCTGCCCGACAACGCCGACGGCGTCACCATCCACGACCTGCACCGCGAAGACCCGACCTAAGGGTCATGGCCGCCCGGGCCGCGTCGCGGCTCGGGGTCCTGACGCACGTCAAGAAGCCTAATGCATGTCGCGCAAAAGTGACCTCGGTTTTGCGACAACGACATGCATCAGGCAACGACCTAAAGCGCCTCGCGTGTATCCGTTTCGACGCGACGCGCTTTAGAATTTGAGATCGGCGCCTGCCCGCAGCAACAGCCAGTAGAACAACCCGGTCGCCCCACCCGCAAGCAGCATCGCCAGCAGGAAGCCGCCATGCGTATGCGTGAACGGCAGTCCTTCTGTATTCATGCCGAAAATGCCGACGATCAGCGTTCCCGGCAGGAGCAGCGCGCTCATCACCGCCAGCGCCTTCAGGCTGCGGTTCGATTCGTCCGCGAGTTCCGCCGCGACCTCTTCCTGCAGCAGCCTTGCCCGGTCGTTGACCATGACGACTTCGCGGTCGAGCCTTTTGAGGCGAGCCGCCAGCTTGCCCAATATCTCATGCGCGCCGGCCGACAATTCCCAGCCGGCACGGTTCTCGTCCAGGAACAGCGCGACCTGTGCCGCGATCGGCCGGTGCAGCGACACCCCCAGGCGACGCACCTCCTTGATCCGGCGCCGCTCGTCGGCAAGGCGCTCGGTGACGAGACGGTCCTCGACCTCGTCAAGCTGCTTCGTGGCCAGCGCCAGCCGCCCGCTCGCGCTTCCGCAGAAGGCAAGCACGATAGCGCCGAACAGCTCGAAGGCGGTCGCCGGTTGGAGCCCTTGCGAAAGCGCCTTGTTCACCTCTTCCACCGCTGCCAGCGAATGGCGCCGGCCGGTCACCAGCAACCGGTCCGTCACGGCGAAATGCAGCCTGCCGATGGTGGTCGATCTGCGTCCGATCTCGCCATGCAGGTCGGCGGCGATACCGTGCACGACGCCCTTTTCATGCGCCAGCGCCATGCTGTCCTCATGGCCTTCGAGGATCGCATGCGCCGATTGCGGCAGCGCGCAGGCATGGCTGATCCAGGAATGCGCCCGCTGGTCGATGAGATCGACATGCAGCCAAACCCAGCCGTCCGGCGCGACAAGCGCTGCTTCGATGTCCTTCGGCGCGATCGGCTGCGGCGCTTGGCCGGCGGCGCCGCGATAGGCCCAGATCAGGCCGGGCGCGTGGTGGCGGCTGTCGTCCCAGGCAAGCAGCGTCAGATGCGATGCCTCATTCATGGCCGCCACTCGATCAAATGCTCGAAAGCAAGACGGCGCCGGAACCGGCGCCGTCGATGTTGCTGGTCAGGCAAGAACCGCCGCTCAGAAAACGTGGCGCAGGATCACGAACAGCACGAAGGCCAGCGCGATCGAGCAGGGCAGCGTGAGCACCCAGGCCAGCAGGAGGTTGCGCACGGTCGACCACTGCAGGCCGGAGCCATTGGCCGCCATCGTGCCGGCGACGCCGGACGACAGCACGTGCGTCGTCGACACCGGCAGGCCGAAACGGTCGGCCATGCCGATCGTCACCATCGCGACCAGCTCGGCGGCGGCGCCCTGGCCATAGGTCAGGTGGCTCTTGCCGATCTTCTCGCCTACGGTGACGACGATGCGCTTCCAACCGACCATGGTGCCGAGGCCAAGCGCCAGCGCCACGGCGATCTTCACCCACAGCGGGATGAACTTCGTCGCGTTGTCGACCGCCTTATGGTAGTCGGTCACCGACTTCAGGTCGGCGTCCTGCATCGGCAGCAGCTTCTTCTTGTCGATCAGCTTCAGCGCTTCGCCGATCAGGTAGATGTCATTACGCGCGTTGCTGACCAGGTCGGTCGGCACGTTGTCGACGGAAGCATAGGGCTGCAGCTCGGCAGTCGTGTTGTGGATATAGGTTTGCAGCGCAACGGTCGTCTGATCGTTCCATGTCTTGCTGCGCACGGCTTCCTGCACGGCTGCCTTTGCGGCATTGGCATCGGCAACGGTGACGCCGGGCTTGGCATATTTGCCCAGCGCCGTCTCGACGCTGGCGGAGGCCGACTTGTAGGCTTGGAGATAGTTGATGTCGGGCGTGCGGTTGAGCGCATAGGCGGTCGGCACGACGCCGATCAGGATCAGCATGATCAGGCCCATGCCCTTCTGACCGTCATTGGAGCCGTGCGCGAAGCTGACGCCGGTGCAGGTGAAGATCAGCAGCGCGCGGATCCACCATGGCGGCGGCGCGTTGCCCTTCGGCGCCTCGTAGAGCGCCGGATTGCGCACCAGGAGCTTCATGGCATAGAGCAGGATGGCCGCGGCGAAGAAACCGACGATCGGCGAGACCAGCAAGGTGGTGCCGACATTGGTCGCCTGCCCCCAGTCGACGCCGCTGGTGGCGCTTCCGGCCGGGGCCATGAACTGGTTGGCGAGGCCGACGCCGATGATCGAGCCGACCATCGTGTGCGAGCTCGAGGCCGGCAGGCCGAGGAACCAGGTGCCGAGGTTCCACAGGATCGCTGCGACGAGCAGCGCGAACACCATGGCGAAGCCGGATGACGAGCCGACCTGCAGGATGAGCTCGACCGGCAGCAGCGACAGGATGCCGAAGGCCACCGCGCCGCTCGAGGTCAGCACGCCGAGGAAATTGAAGACGCCCGACCACATGACGGCGAATTCGGCCGGCAGCGACCGCGTGTAGATGACGGTGGCGACTGCGTTGGCGGTGTCGTGGAAGCCGTTGACGAACTCGAAGCCCAGCGCAATCAGAAGGGCGATGCCGAGCAGGATCCAGGGCACCGTCTTGGCGATGGCAAGATCCTGGCTGAGCGCATAGCCGACATAGATGATGCCGACGAGCACCAGCACGCCGAAAGCCGGCAGGAACCATTTGGCACCGCCCGATTGTTCTAGGGGATGATCCGGTCTCGGGATCCCCGCCTCACTGGAAACTACGTCCACCATTGTCCCACTCCATTTGCATTGCAGCAAAGAACCGGGGAGGACGCTATGTCCCTAGGATGAAGCTGGTGTGACGCTCTTAACCGTTTGGTCACCACCAAACAGTTTGGTCACTACCAAAAAGTTTGGCGACCTATCCGGCTATCTTCAGGAGGGAGGACACCAGAAGCTTGCGCTCGTCTTCGGACAGCACGTCTGAATCAAACAGATTCATGCTGCGCATCCCCTCGATGGCGAGAAAGCAGACCAGCAGCGAGCCGAGGTCGTCCGTCTCTCCCTTCAGCCGTTCGAACAGCTGGTGCTTGAAGGCCTTGATCGGCGTCAGAAAATCGGGATCTTCGGCGATCGCCGAGAACATCCAGGACGCCGAGGGTTTCGGCCGCTCGCAGTCGTCGGCCGACAACTTGATATAGGCTGAGAGCACGCTCTCCTGGCCGGCCTCGCCAGCGCGTGCTTCTAGCGCCTTCTGGAAATCGCTGAGATAGCTTTCGACCAGCCCCTGCATCAGCTTGGCCTTGGTTGGGAAGTTGTAGAGCAGGCCGCCTTTCGACACTCCGGCGCGGCTGGCGACCGCCTCGAGCGACAGGCTTCCCGGACCAGCCTCGCGCGCCACGTCGGCGGCGGCGGCAAGTATCTTTTCGCGTGAGTTGGCCCTGGGTACTCTCATCACGCCTCCCCCTACATTAGCCTAGCCGGAATTGACAAGACCGTCCAGCCGGTACAGTAAGGCGCGCCATTTGAAATCGGGACCTTTCGTCGATATGTGTCCCGGCATCGATTGATTTGCCGGTTGCCGGCTCGAGGGGACCATCCGTGAAGCGCTTTTTCATCATCGCCGGATTCTTGCTTTTGCTCGCCCTGGTGTGCGTCGGCATCGTAGGCTTCAACTTCATGCGCGATGCCGGCATCAAGCAATTCTTTGCCACCATGAAGCCGCCGGCCGCTACGGTCTCGACCGTGATCGTCAAGCCGGCCGAATGGACGCCCGGCGTCGAGGCGATCGGCACCGTCAATGCCGTGCGCGGTGTCGACCTTACCGTCGAAACGAGCGGCATCGTCAAGGACATCCTCTTCCACGCCAACCAAAAGGTCGCCGCCGACGCCGTGCTCTTGCAGCTGGACGACGCGGTCGAGAAAGCCGATCTGGTGGCGCAGAAGGCGCAGGCCGCGTCGGACCAGGCGGCGCTGACCCGCGCGATCGAATTGCAGCGGCGCGGCGTCGGCACGGATGCGACGCTTGACGCCGCGCGCGCCGCGGCGGACGCCTCGGCCGCGCAGGTCAACAAGATGCAGGCCGTGCTCGACCAGAAGCAGTTGTCCGCGCCCTTCGGCGGCACGGTCGGCATCCCGAAGATCGACGTCGGACAGTACCTGGCCCCCGGCAACTCCGTCGTGACGATCCAGGACCTCGACACGATGCGGGTCGACTTCACGGTTCCTGAGCAGCAGCTGCCGCTGCTCAAGATCGGCCAGACCGTCAAGCTCGGCGGCAGCCTCGCCGACATGACCTTCGCCGGCTCCATTCGCGGCATCGATCCCAAGATCGATCCGGCAAGCCGGCTGGTCTCGATTCGCGGCGAGGTCGCCAATCCGGAAGGCAAGCTGACGCCTGGCCAGTTCGTCCAGATCCGCGTCGAGCTGCCGCAGGAAAACAATGTCATCTCCGTGCCGCAGACGGCGGTGACAACCAGCCTCTATGGCGATTATGTCTTCGTGGTCGAGCCGGCAAAGCCAGCCGGGGCTGCCGCTGCCGCGCCGGCGAAGCCGGATGAGCAGAAGGCCGGCGCCGACAAGGCGGCCGGCGATGCCGCCAAGCCGCAGGCGGATGCCACCAAGCCGGCCGACGACGACGCGGCAAAGCCGGCGGACGCGAAGCCGGCCGACAAGGCGTCCGGCGACGCCGCCAAACCAGCCGACGCCGCCAAGCCGGCCGAGGCCGCGCAGCAGCCTGCGCTCACCATCTCGCAGGTGTTCGTGAAGCTCGGCCGCCGCAACAACGGCATGGTCGAGATCGCCGAGGGCCTCAAGGACGGCGACCAGGTTGTCACGGCCGGCCAGAACCGGCTCTTCAACGGCATGTCGGTTGCCGTCGACAACACCATCGATCCCAGCAAATCGGCGAACAAGCAGGTTCAGCAATGAGCTTCTCCGACCTCTTCATTCGCCGGCCGGTGCTCTCGACGGTGCTGGCCTGCATGATCCTGCTTCTGGGCTTCCAGGGCATCTTCGGCCTGTCGATCCGCCAGTATCCGAAGGTCGACGAGACGGCGATCACCATCACCACGGCCTATCCCGGCGCCAGCGCCGACCTGATCCAGGGCTTCATATCGGCCCCGATCGCGCGCGCCGTCGCCTCGACCGAAAACATCGACTACGTGACCTCGTCCAGCCGTCCGTCCTCGAGCACGGTCACCGTGCAGATGAAGCTCGGCTCCAACCCGGACGTCGCGCTCGCCGAGGTGTTGTCCAAGGTCCAGGGCGTGCGCGGCACCCTGCCGGACGCCTCCAAGGACCCGGTGATCGTCAAGGGCACCGGGCAGCAGTTCGCGATGATGTACATCTCGATGCAGAACCCGAATATGACGAAGGAGCAGCTCACCGAATATATCGAGCGCGTCATCCGGCCTCGCATCTCGACCGTGGAAGGTGTCGCCGACGTCCAGATCTTCGGCGCCCAGGAATATTCCATGCGCATCTGGATCGACCCGATCCGGCTCGCCGCCCGTGGCGCCACGGCCGTGGACGTGCTGACCGCGATCAACAACTCGAACTTCCTGTCGGCGCCCGGCAACACCCAGAACGAATATGTGGTCTCCTCGATCACCGTGCATTCGACCCTGCAGACGCCCGAGGCCTTCGCCCAGCTCCCGATCCGCTCGACGGATGGCCAGGTTGTGCGCCTGCGCGATGTCGCGCGAGTCGAGCTCGGCGCGGAGAACACCGACACCAGGGTGAGCTTCAACGGCAAGCCGGGAACCTTCCTGGCCATCTTCCCGACGCCCGCGGCCAACCCGCTGACGACGGCGGCGGCGCTGACCAAGCTCGTGCCGCAGATCCAGGATACGCTGCCGAAGGGCATGACGATCGAGATCGTCTACGACGCTACCGGGCAGATCAGCGCGTCGATCGAGGAAGTGTTCAAGACCATCGCCGAGGCGGTTGCCATCGTCATCGTCGTCATCCTTCTGTTCCTGGGTTCGTTCCGCTCGGTGATGATGCCGATCGTCACCATCCCGCTGTCGCTGATCGGCGTCTGCTTCATCCTGTTTGCGGTCGGCTACTCGATCAACCTTCTATCCCTGCTGGCCATGGTGCTGGCGATCGGTCTTGTCGTCGACGACGCCATCGTGGTGGTGGAGAACATCCACCGTCACATGGAGGAGGACCACATGTCGCCGATGCAGGCGGCATTCAACGGCATGCGCGAGATCGCGACCGCAATCGTGGCGATGACCATGACCCTGGCCGCCGTGTTCGCGCCGCTCGCCTTCACCGGCGGCCTTACCGGCGCGTTGTTCCGTGAATTTGCGGTGACGCTCGCCGGCTCGGTGGTCTTGTCCGGCCTTATCGCCATCACCATCACCCCGATGATGTCGGCACGTCTGCTGAAGGCCGGCCAGCACGGCCGCTTCCAGCGTATCGTCGACGGCACGTTCACACGCGTCGAACACCTCTATGAGCGGGCTGTCACCGCCTCGCTCAGGAATCGCCCGGTGACGCTGATCATCGTCGTCGCGTTGGTCGCCCTTACCGGCTTCATGTTCACCAAGACCTCGACCGAACTCGCGCCGGAAGAAGATCAGGGCTTCCTGCTCTCGATCGTGACCGCGCCGCGCTACGCGACGTCGGATTACACCGAGACCTACGTCAACCAGATCCTCGGCCTGGTGAAGGACATTCCCGAGACCAGGGCGCAGTTCTCGGCCGTTGCCTTTGGCGGCGCCACCAACAGCGCCTTTGTCGGCTTCGCCTTCAAGGACTGGGCGGAACGCAAGCGCAATTCGAAGGCGCTTCAGGCCGACATCCAGGGGCGCATCTCCAAGGTCGCCGGCGTCGAGGCCTTCGTCTTCGCGCCGCCGACGCTGCCCGGTTCCGGCGGCGGCCTGCCGATTTCCATGGTCGTGCGCTCCACCGGCGACCCCTCGGAAGTCTTCGAGCAGGCGGAGAAGATCAAGAACAAGGCGCAGGCTTCGGGCCGCTTCATCGTCGTGCAAAACTCGATGGCTTACGATGCGCCGCAGGTGACCGTCACCATCGACCGCGAGCGCGCGGCGGCGTTGAACCTGCCGATTGCCGATATCGGCAACACCCTGACGCTGCTTGTCGGCGGCGCCGAGGTGGCGCAGTTCGACCGGGATTCCAACAGCTACGACATCATCCCCCAGGTGCCGCAGGAATTCCGCGACAACCCCGAGAAGCTCGGCGAATATTTCGTCCGCAGCGTCGACGGCAAGATGGTGCCGCTGTCGGCGGTCGTGAAGATTTCGACCAACGCCTCGCCGGCGGCCATCGAGCAGTTCAACCAGCTGAACTCCTCGACGATCTCGGCCTTGCCTCTGCCCGGCGTGACCACCGGCGACGGCCTGAAGGTGCTGGAGGACCTCGCCAAGGAGACCCTGCCCGACACCTTCTTCGTCGACTATTCCGGCCAGTCGCGGCAGGAGAAGGAACAGGGCAACACCATCCTGATCGCCTTCGCGGCGGCAGTGATCGTGATCTACCTGGTGCTGGCGGCCCAGTTCGAGAGCTTCCGCGATCCGCTGATCATCATGATGGCGGTGCCGCTGTCGATCTTCGGCGCGATCGTGCCGCTCAACATCGGCCTGGGAACGCTCAACATCTACACCCAGGTCGGCCTGATCACGCTGATCGGCCTGATCACCAAGCACGGCATTCTGCTGGTGGAATTCGCCAACCAGCAGCGTGAGATTCATGGCATGCGGCGCCGCGACGCCATCATCGCTTCGGCCAAGGTGCGCCTGCGGCCGATCCTGATGACCACGGCCGCCATGGCGCTCGGCGTCGTGCCGCTGATCGTCTCCAGCGGCGCCGGTGCGGCCGCGCGCTATTCGATGGGCCTGGTCATCTTCACCGGCATCCTCGTCGGCACCATGTTCACGCTCTTCGTCGTGCCGATGTTCTACACCTTCATCGCCAGCAGGGACCTGCCGCATCTCGCCGAGAAGCCCGATCCGAAGCTGATGCCGGCGCTGCCGAGCTGAAGCGAGCCAAAAAAAGAGGCCGGAAATTCCGGCCTCTTTTTTGGCGGTCGCCCCACGGCTTCGGCGCTATCCCGAAGGCGGCAACCCGCCTGCTACTTTACCCAGCCCGTTACTTGACCCAGTCTGCTACTTGACGATCACGATGCTGGTGTTGCCGGGGCCGAAGACCTCGACGAGTTGATAGAAGTCGGCCGCCGCATCCGGATGCAGCCGCACGCAGCCATGCGAGGCAGGACGGCCGAGACGGCCGATGGCATAGGTGGCGTGAACGGCGTAGCCGCCGCTGAAGAAGACCGAATGCGGCATCGGCGCGTTGTCGTATTTCTTCGAATACCACATCTCATGCATGCGGGTCGGCTTGAACGAGCCGGTCGGCGTGATGTGCCCCCTCGCGCCGGTCGATACCTTCCAGGTGTAGGTCGGGCGGCCGTCGACCGTGACTTCCATGATCTGCTGCGACAGCGAGACCTTGGCGACGATCTGGTTGGCATGCGCGGCATTGCCGGCGCCGAAGAGCAGAGCCGCGCCGGTGAGCGCGGCGGCGGTGACATTGATGAGCTTGGCGGAAATGGCGGTGTGCATGACGATCCCTCTGTTTTTGCCGTTGTGTCCGGCTTCAATTTCGATGGACCGCCTTATCGAGAAGGCCTGTTTCAGGTCAATTTCGCTTGGTGCTCGTTTTTGTTTCGAATTTGTTTCTAGAAATTAACAAGATGTCTCCGAAGACGGGTGCTGCTAGACCTTTCCAAGGTAAGGGATAGAGGGTTGGACAATGGGCTCGGTCGAGAAACGAAAGTTCACTTCATACATATATGAAAGAAACGCAGCCCCTTTTGAAACCAATCTGCAACAAAGTGCAGCCACGGCGGCATGATCTGGATACAGGCCGGCGTCAGATTTGACGCAACGGGAACAGACATCTGCAAACGAAAATGCGCAGGAAATCGAAATGACGCTGGCGGCGATGACGTCCGGCGAGGTTTCGACGCTGCACATGGCTCTGTTCATCGCCACGGTCTGGACTTTGTCCAGCCTGCGCGTCCACCGGCTGAAGGCCCTCTGGCGGGTCGGCCTTCGGCTGATGCGGACACGCGGCCCCTCCGGCTACTTGCTGCCGAGAGGACCGAAGGCCCGCGCCGCAGCGGGGGGCTCCGTCAGCGGCGCGGGCGCTTCGGGAGTTTCCTGAAGCACCGACGATTTCGAGATTGGGGTTTGAAGATGAAGACGAAATTTGCCGCTTCTGTGCTTTCCGCGCTGCTCTACGCGCAGGGCCTGCTCGGCTTCGCCGCGCTGGCGACGGTGTTGCTCAAGGAGCGCGCCAAGGCGGAGATAACCGCCAGCGCCGACCTTCCATCCGGCCCCTCTGTCATCGTGGTGCGCTGAGCGCCGGGCGTCGGACCCGGAATGACCACCGCTTGGGAAAGCCGATGCTCAAACGCCTCGCCGATCGGAACTTACTCGTTGCGCGGGACCGGCGGATCGAAACGATAGCCGGCGCCCCTGATGGTGGTGATGGTCTCGGTGTCGAGCTTGCGGCGCAGCCGCACGATGCGCGAGTCGATCGAACGGTCGAATGCGTCGGCATTCTCGGCCGGCGCCGCGGCAATGATGTCGTCGCGCGTCAGCACCTTGCGCGGGCTCGCCAGGAACAGCCTGAGCAGCGCCACCTGCCCCGGCGAAAGCTGATCCTCCGAGCCCGAGCGATGCATCACCATGGCCGACCGCAGATCGACGGTGGCGTTTTCCAGCACGATCAGTTCGCCGGCGGCCCTGCCGCGTCTGGTCAGCAGGCCGCCGATACGCGCGGCAAGCTCGCGCACGTTGAGCGGGCTTTCGATGACGTCGGCAGCACCGAGTTCGAGCGCCAGCACCTTGTCGACGAGGTCGCCTGGCCGGCAGATCAGGATGAAATCGGGACCGCCCTCGCCGCCACCGCCTTGGCCGCTGTAACGTTTGAGCAGTTCGCGGCTCTCGGCCTGGGTGACACCGTCGCCGACCACTACGACATCGATGCCGCCGGCCGAAAGCAGCGTCTCCGCTTCCCAGGGCTGGCGCGCCTGGCGCACGTCGTGCCCACGCCGGTCGAGATGATCGGCGAGATCTTTAGCCACCACCTCGGCGACGGACACAAGCGCGATGACGGATCGTGCGGCCATTTTCTTCACCCCGCCACAGACAACTCGAGATGAGTGCTGGACATCATGTTTATACCCAATCTACTTTCCGCTGAAAGCGGGAGCGAGCGCGTCGTGAAGGTACGCATCATCGTCGTCGAGGACGAACCGGATCTGAGGGAGGCTGTGGCCGAATATCTCGGCGCCAGCGGCTATGACGTCGTCACGGCCGAAAATGCGGCCGTGGCGCGCGCGCTGTTCGAGGCGCAATCCTTCCACCTCGCCATCCTCGACATCGCCATGCCTGGCGAGGACGGGCTGTCGCTCGGCCGCTGGCTGCGCTCGAAAACGCAGATCGGCATCATCTACGCCACGGCCGCCGGCACCGCGCTCGACCGCATCGTCGGGCTGGAGCTCGGCGCCGACGATTACATCGTCAAGCCATACGAATTGCGCGAGGTGCTGGCGCGGGTGCGCAGCGTGCTGCGCCGCGTGCCGCTGCCCGCCGAGCCGCAGGCGGCGAAGGCCGAAACCGGCAATCGCCGCTTGATGAATTTCGGCGGCTTCCAGGCCGATTTCGACGGCCGTCTGGTCATCGGCGCCAATGGCGCGGTCATCGAGATGGCCAAAAGCGAGTTCGACGTGCTCGAGGTTTTTCTCACCCGCGCCAACCGGCTTCTGACGCGAGCGGCGATTTCGGAAGCCATCGGCTTCGTGGAGGATCCGGAATCCTCGCGCGCGGTCGACATCCGCATCATGCGGTTGCGAAAGAAGATCGAGGCCGATCCCGCCAATCCGAAATTCCTGCGCACGGTGCGCGGCGAAGGCTATATCTTCTCGCTGCCGAGCGGCGACAGCAATTGAACCAGCCCAATGCATGTTGCCCAAAAGTGCGCAGCGGTTTTGGGAACGACATGCATCAAAATACAGACTTGAATCGCGGCGCTCGAATCCGTTTCGACGCGACGCGCTTCAAGCGGGCTCCGAGAGACGGCCGACCATGACTGCTGATACAGCACGCGCCGATACGCATGGCTCGCGCCCGGGCGGCGCCGCGATGGCGGCCGTCCATGTCGTGCGCCGCCTGCGCGAGGCAGGCGACTGGCAGCGCGAGATGGACGACATACTGCGAACAATGTGCCGCAAGATGGATTGCCAGCGCGGCATTCTCTTCCGCCTGCGTGAATTGCCGGGCGAAGGCTTCGCCCAGTCCGTCGCCGCTTATTGGATCGACCCTGACTTCGGCGGCGAGCTGGCGTCGCCCTCGGTGATCATGCAGTCGATCATCAACTCGGACTCGCTGCTGGAGCAGTTGCAGGAGGATGAGCGGCAAGGCAAGATTTTCTCCGGCCACACACGCGACCTCGACGGTTTCCTGCGGACCGATTTCGAGAAGCAGAACATCAAGTCGTTCCTGTCCGTCTCCGTGTTCGCGCATGGCCACCTGTGGGGCACGCTGGCCGTCAACGACTGCGTCGCCGAGCGCGAATGGACGGACGAGGAAGAAGCGACGCTGCACATCATCGCCCTGGCGATCGGCGACGCCATCGAGCGCTCGCCGTCCGAGGCGCATGCCAGCGAAGTGATTCGCCGCACCATGCTGCAGGCCTCGCTCGACGCCATCATCGTCATCGACGAGGCCGGTTCGATCATCGAGTTCAATCCGGCCGCCGAGAAGATGTTCGGCTTCCAGCGCAGCGCCATCCTTGGCAAGGACCTGCTCGATACCATCGTTCCGATATACTATCGCAAGGGCTATGCCTCGGGCGCCGAATACATGGCCGGGCGCGGCGCGCCGATGGTCGGCCAACGGCTGGAGACCGTCACCCAGAACGCCGCCGGCGAGATCTTCCCGATCGAGCTTACGGCGACCGAGATGCGCGTTGCCGACCGCCGCCTGATCTTCGGCTCGATCCGCGATCTGCGCGAAAAGCTGCAGGCCGAGGAAGAGATCAACCGCCAGCGCGAGAAGCTGCACCAGAACGAGAAGATGGCGGCGATGGGCTCACTGCTTGCCGGCGTCTCGCATGAGCTCAACAACCCGCTGGCGGTGGTTGTGGCGCAGTCGACGCTGCTGCACGAATTCGCCAGCGATCCGCAGACCAAGGTCCGCGCCGAAAAAGTCCGCGCCGCCGCCGAGCGCTGCGGCCGCATCGTCAAGAGCTTCCTGTCGATGGTGCGCCTGCATCCGACCGAGCAGGCCGAGACCGATCTCAACCAGGTGATGCGCTCGGCGCTCGAGGTCACCGCCTATGGCGCGCGCTCCAGCGGCATCGTCATCGACACCGATTTCGCCAGCGGGCCACTGCTTGCCATGGCCGACGCCGATCACATCACGCAGGTGGCGGCGAATTTCCTTATCAACAGCCAGCACGCGCTGGTCGGCGTCACCGGCGAGCGGACCATCAAGGTGCGGACGTTTCGCAACGAGCACGGCAACCCGGGCTTTTCCGTCGAGGACAACGGCCCCGGCATTCCCGAGGCGATCCGCGCGCGCATCTTCGAATCCTATTTCACCACCAAGCCGGTCGGCGTCGGCACCGGCATCGGCCTGTCCATCTCGAAGTCGATCGTCGAGCGCCACCACGGCAACATCTGGTTCGAGGAGGTCGAGCCGCACGGCGCGCGCTTCGTCGTGCAATTGCCGGCGATCGCCGGTGAGGCGGCAAAGGCCGGCGAGAGTGCCGTACGCTCGAGCGGACTGCGCCATGCCTTGATCATCGACGACGAGCCCGACGTCGCCGGTTCGCTTTCAGATATATTGGAGCTGATGGGCCTGAAGTCACGCGTCGTGGCAAGCTGGACGTCCGCCGCCGACGTGCTGAACGGCCATATGCCGCCCGACATCGTCTTTTCCGACCTGCGCATGCCGGGCACCAGCGGCATGGCGATCTATCGCGAACTGTTGGTCGAGAAGCCGGTGCTGGCGAAGCGCTTTGTGCTGGTGACCGGCGATCTGATCGGCGCCAAGGCCGAGATCGAAGCCTTGCCGCCGCAGCAGCGGCCGCAAATCCTGGAGAAGCCTTTCTCGACGCTCGACGTCCGCAGCATCCTCTCAACCGTCGCCGACGAGGTCGCCGCGGCAGCCGACAATGGCGCCCACATTTGAACCGGCCGGTCTGAGGCAAGAACAAGATCGCAAAAGATGTGGCCGAGTGCTGCCCTCGCGCCGCCACAGGGTCTGTTGAGATTCAGGTCAGACCGAGCCGAAAAAAGAGGCTCCCTACCGACGGTGCGGCGGGAGCCTGACTGGAGCGCAGGAGGGTGCGCTCAGGGGAGGTCTTAAAAAACGTTCGGCGTGTTGGTGAGCGGCGCGGCGTTGGCGATCATGCGCACCGCGCGTTCCCTGTGCTGGCCGGACTGCTCGGCGATGGCGCGCAGGCAGTCGACGCTCTCGGCGCCCCAATTCTGGCCCTTGCAGGCAAAGTCGATCGAAGGTTCCGGCAGGCGGGCGGTCTTGAGCGTGGTCTGGGCGCCCTCGATGACATTGACCGGCGGATTGATCGAGGCGAAAGCCGGACCTGAGGCAGGTGCCGCCAGCATGGCGACAAGGGCGCAGGCGCCGATCAGCATGAACATCGCCATCGGATGGTCGCTGGCGCGCTGGCGCAGGGCAAGCTTCGGCCGGCGGTCATTGCGTTCCGGCACATCAAGGCGGCGATTGGCGTCCGTGGCGCGAGCTTTCGCAAACATCGTTGTTCCCTTCGTTATCTTTCTTTTTGCTATGAAACGAACATAATCGCACCAGGTAACGGTCGGATGATCAGCGGTGGCCGCCTGTGTAACAGGATTGAAACAGGCGCCGGACGCGCCGGCATTCCCAATCCGCGGCAACCGTTCGACGGCCATCGAAGCTGGTCGGCGCAGATATGCGCCTGTCGCGCGGGGCCGACTGTAAGCAGCCTCACACAGCAATGCCTGAATCGAGCGCGCCGCCGCTGTCTGCCGCACGCCCGTGCCCCGTCGAAACAGGCCTTCTCCGAGACGGGTATCCGCCTTCTGAATTGCCGTTCCGCTTCCTCGATTAACACCCGGATTTTCCGGTATTTTTCCGGCTCAGGCGAGGCCAGACTTGCCGCCATGGAATTTCCACATTTCCGCAAGCCATTGCATTTCAATGAAAAATATGTTTATATTGAATGAGTATTCAACAAAAAGAAGAGCATGCCCATGAACCCGCACCTCCGTGACGTGGCGATCCCCAACGATTGGGACCGGCGGGGTTTGCCGGGGTGGAGTTACCATTCCAACGCCCTTCTCGAACTCGAGAAGGAATATGTCTTCCGCAATCACTGGCAGATCGCCGGCCATGTCTGCGACGTGCCCAACGCTGGTGACTATCTGACCATGGACGTCATCGGCGAGCGCGCGCTGATCGTGCGCGGCAAGGACGGCGTCGTGCGCGCCTTCAACAATATGTGCCGCCACCGCGGCAGCCGCGTCGTCGCCGACAGCCAAGGCACCTGCAAGAACGCCCTGGTGTGCCCGTTCCACGGCTGGGTCTACAATCTCGACGGCACACTGCGGGGCGCCGCCCGTCCGCGCTCCTTCCCCGAGCTCGACAAGACCGAGTTCGGCCTGATGCCGCTCGACCTCGAAATCTGGATGGGCTTCATCTTCATCCGCTTCCGCAAAGGCGGTCCGCAGCCTTCGGTGGCCGAACTGCTGAAGCCGATCGAAGCCGAGATGGCACATTACAATATCGCCGACATGGTGCCGTCCTGGGGCATATGGACCCAGAAATCGCCGGTCAACTGGAAGTCGGTGCGCGACGTCGACAATGAAGGCTATCATGTCGCCATGGCGCATCCGGCGCTGCAAGACCTCTATGGCGCGACCTATTTCGACGAACCCTTCATCAACGGCGTGTCGCGGTCCTTCGCCACCTACAATCCGCATGCCGGACGGCGCTGGAGCGTTCGCGAGTACATCAAGCTCGCGCCCGAGGCCGCGCATCTGCCGGAGCATCTGCGCAAGGCCTGGATCTATTACGGCATCTTCCCCAACAACGCGCTGTCGATCATGCCGGAATCCGTCCAGTTCTATCAGGAGTTCCCGTTGTCGACCGGCGAGACGCTGCTGCGCGGCGCCATCTACCGCTACAAGGACGAGACGCGCGAGCAGGCCGCGGCGCGTTACCTCGCCTACCGCATCGACCGCGACACGATGAGCGAGGACGTCCAGCTTTCGGTGTGGTCGAACGAATCCATGCTGTCGGAAGCCTTCGAGGGCTTCTATCTCTCCGACCTCGAATATGGCGTGCGCACCCACCACGACCATCTGCGCAAGCAGGTCCCGGTTCTCGGCCTGGAAACCGCGCCCGAGGAAAAGGACATGTGGGGGCTGAACGACGCGCTGCGGTCGAGAGGGTGAGGCCCTTCCTTCTCCCCGTTCCACAGGGAGAAGGAAGAGAGGGTCACCCCCGCCACACGCCCTCTTTCCGCAAATCATCCATGGTCCGCGAAATGCCTTCGCGCAGGATGCCGACCATGTCGTCGACCTGCTCGCGGCTGATGATCAGCGGCGGCGACATCACGCACATGTTGATCAGCGGCCGCACCAGGAGGCCAAGCTCGTGGCAATGCGCGTCGATGCGCTTTCCCACATCCTTGTCGAGCTGCAGCGGATCCTTGCTCTCGCGGTCGGCGACGCATTCGACGCAACCCATCAGGCCGAGGCCGCGCACCTCGCCGACCAGCGGCAGCTCTTCCAACGTCTTCAGCTGCGCCTGGAAATAGGGCGCGATCTCGCGCGTGTGGGCGAGCACGCCCTCTTCCAGCAGGTCGAGATTCTTCAGCGCCACCGCGCAGCCGATCGGATGGCTGGTGTAGGTCAGCCCATGGCCGAACAGCGCATCCGGATGGTTGGAACGACGCAGTTCTTCCAGCAGCCGCTCGGAGATGATGACGCCGCCGAGCGGGAAATAGCCCGATGTGACGCCCTTGGCGAAGGTGATCATGTCCGGGTCGATGCCGAACACGTCGCTGGAGGCAAAGACATGGCCGAGCCGCCCGAAGCCGGTCACCACCTCGTCCGAGACATAGAGGATATCGTTCTCGCGGCAGATCTCGCGGATGCGTTTCAGATACCCGTCCGGCGGCACGATGACGCCTCCGGAAGCCTGCACCGGTTCGCCGACAAAGGCGCCGATCCGGTCGGCGCCGACACGCGCGACGGTGTCGCGGAACTGGTCGACCAGGAAATCGGTGAAGTCGGCAATGCTCATGCCTTTCGGGCGCCGGAACGGATCGGGCGAGGACAGCTTGACCACCAGCTCGTCGGCGCCGTCCATCCAGTCGCGGTCGCGCGGGCGGCCGTTGAGCGAGGCCGACAGATAGGTCGAGCCGTGATAGGCGCCGCCGCGGCTGAGGATGAGCTTCTTCTCCGGCTGTCCGCGCACATTGTTGTAGAACTGCATGAAGCGTAGCGCCGTCTCCACCGCCGAAGAGCCGCCGGTGGTGAAGAAGGTGTGGCTGAGGTCGCCAGGCGCCGCATCGGCGATGCGCCGGGCAAGCTCGGCCGAGGGCGCGTTCATCGTGTACCAGGGCGTGTTGTAGGAGAGCGCCATCGCTTGGTCGTACATGACCTTGGCCAGTTCCTCGCGGCGATGGCCGACATTGATGCACCACATGCCGGCCGGGCCGTCGATCAGGCGCTTGCCGGAGCCGTCGGTGATGTAAATGCCGTCGCCCTCGGCGATCAGCGCGCGAGCTTCGTTGCCGACCGAGCCGGCATAAGGCCAGGGCTGCACGAGATGGCGCTTGGCGAGCTCGACCGCGTCCTCATCGCCGGGCTCGATGAGTTCGCTTGCCTTGATCTTGCTTTGAGCCGCCATTTTCGCCTCGCATTGCCAGGGTTGTCGAATTTTCCTCGGATATCAAACGACGTGGAAAACCATGGAAATTCGGCTTTTCATCACTTCATTTTGAATATCCGTTCAATCAATATCGCAGAAATAGCGCTTGATTTCAATCGGCGGATGCGCTCATGATGAAAGAAAGCCGGCAAGCCAGGGAGCGATCGCGCTCCGAGCATAAATCGGGAACAGGCAACCGGCGCCACGAATGGGAAGGCCGCATGGCGGGACAGTCCGAGCCAGCTACTGAAATCACGCCCGGAGCGCTGCAATGACAGCGGCTGCGGAAGGGTCGCCCCCGCTGCGCATGGCGGGATCGAGACGAAGCCCCTTTCTGCAATCGGAAGCCGTCCAGGGCTTTGCCCTGATCAGTCCGACCTTCGTTTATGCCCTTATTCTTCTGGTCCTGCCGATCCTGGTCGTCATCGCGCATTCCTTCTGGACGCAGAACTATCTCACCATCGACCACACATTCACGCTGGAGAATTACCGGATCGCGCTGACCGAGCCGATCTACCGCGACCTGCTCTGGCGCTCGCTCTACATCTCGCTGACGGTCAGCCTGCTGACCGTGGCCCTTGCCTACCCGATCGCCTATTTCATTTCCTTCCATGGCGGCCGCCACAAGAGCCTGTGGCTGTTCCTCATAACCATCCCGTTCTGGACCAGCTACCTGCTGCGCGTGATGTCGTGGAAAGTGATCCTCGGCTATAACGGCGTGCTCAACTCCGGCCTGATGGGCCTCGGCATCATCCAAGAGCCATCGGACGCGCTGCTCTACAATTCCACCGCCGTCATCATCACGCTGACCCATGCCTGGGCGACCTTCGCCATCCTGCCGATCTTCGTTTCGCTGGAGAAGGTCGATCGCACGCTGGTCGAAGCGGCGACCGACCTCGGCGACGGGCCGCTGCGCTCCTTCCTGCGCGTCACCTTGCCGCTGTCGGCGCCCGGCGCCATCTCGGCGGCGCTGATCGTCATGATCCCGACCGTTGGCGACTACGTCACGCCGAAGCTGGTCGGCGGCAAGGACGGCGTGATGATCGCCAACGCAATCCAGGCGCAGTTCGGCAAGGCGTCGAACTGGCCGCTGGGTGCCGCGCTCTCCGTCACCACCATGATCATCGTCTCGCTGATGGCCGGCGCCACCGTGCTGGTCTTCCGCGCCCTGCAGAGGCTGGCACGATGACGGCGATAAGACGTTTCCTACCCGGCTGGCTCTCGAGTTACGCCGTCCTCTATCTGCTTTTCCTTTATCTGCCGGTGATCTTCCTGCCGATCTTCTCGATCAATACGGCAGCGACGCCGAAATTCCCGCTCTCGGGCGTCACGCTGCACTGGTACGAGGACCTGCCGCGCACGCCGGCGCTGATCGACGCCACCTGGAACAGTCTGATCGTCGGCGTCTCCGCCGCGATCCTGTCGACGGTGCTGGGCATTCTCGCCGCCCGCTCGATCACCCGCTACCGTTACCCGGGCCGCCGCGCCATCAATGGGCTGATCATGGCGCCGCTGGTGCTGCCGGAGGTAATCGTCGCCATCTCCATGCTGCTGGTCATGCTGCAGCTCGGCTTGAGCCTGTCGCTGTTCACCGTCGTGCTCGGCCATGTGCTGGTCTGCATTCCCTATTCGATGACCGTGCTGACCTCCGGCTTCGAAGGTTTCGACCGCAGCCTGGAGGAGGCTTCGGCCGATCTCGGCGAGAGCGCCTTCGGTACCTTCCGACGCGTGACGCTGCCGATGGTCGCGCCAGCGATCATCTCCAGCCTGCTCGTCTGTTTCACCATCTCGCTCGACGAGTTCATCATCGCCTTTTTCCTCACCGGCACCGAGGCGACGCTGCCGATCTACATCTGGGGCCAGCTGCGTTTCGCGGCCAAGCTTCCCGGCGTGCTGGCGCTCGGCACCTTGCTGCTCTTTGCGTCCTTCCTGCTGATGACGATTGCCGAAATCCTGCGCCGCCGTGCGGCGAGACGCACCCAGAATGAGGGAGGCCTCTATGCTTGAGCGGGTCCAGTCCGAGCGCACGCAATCGGATCGCACCATGATCGAGATCCGCGACGTCACGCGCAGCTACGGCGCCTTCAAGGCGCTGGACAATGCCTCGCTGGCGATCAGGGAGGGCGAATTCTTCTCGTTGCTCGGGCCTTCCGGCTGCGGCAAGACCACGCTCTTGCGTATGATCGCCGGTTTCGACACGCCGACCAGCGGCTCCATCGCCGTCGACGGCCAGCCGATGCACGGCATCCCCGCCAACCGCCGGCCGACCAACATGGTCTTCCAGAGCTACGCGATCTTCCCGCATCTCAATGTCGAGCAGAATGTCGCCTATGGGCTGAGACGGCTGAGGCTCGACGCCGGCGAGGAGAAGCGCCGCGTCGAGGAAGCATTGGCGCAGGTGTCGCTCATCGGTCTCGGCAAGCGCCGCGCCACCGAGCTTTCCGGCGGCCAGCGCCAGCGCGTTGCTTTAGCCCGGGCGCTGGTCATGCGACCCAAGGTGCTGCTCTTAGATGAGCCGCTCTCGGCGCTCGACAAGAAGCTGCGCGAGCAGATGCAGGTCGAATTGCGCCGGCTGCAGCAGGCGGTCGGCATCACCTTCGTGCTGGTCACGCACGACCAGTACGAGGCCCTGGCGATGTCGGACCGCATCGCCGTCATGTTCGGCGGCAAGATCGCCCAGGTCGCCTCGCCGAAGGAGATCTACCAGCGCCCGGTCAATCGCCAGGTGGCCGACTTCCTCGGCGGCATGAACTTCGTCAAGGCCGAGATCGTCGAGGAAAACGGGACTTCAATGGTGCTCGACACGTTGGGCTTCGGCCGCGTCAAGACCGACAAGCCGAGGGCTTTCGTGCGCAATGGCGGCGCGGCCACGCTTGGCATCCGGCCGGAGCGGCTGCGTGTTTTGTGGGACACCGCGACGGCAAAGTTCGAGGTCGCGGGCAAGGTGGTGGAGCGCCACTATTTCGGCGAGATCACGCATCTGATCGTCGAGATACCGGGGCTGGAGAAGCCGCTCTCGGTAACCGAGACCAACGATTTCGGCGCCGACGACATTCCGGTCGGCGCGCCGATCCGCCTCGCCTACGACCCCGAGGCGCTGGTGGCGATGGCCGACTGAATCTTCCCGGCCGCGATGCGGCCGGCGACGATCGCGCCTTCGACATAGCCCGGGAAAGACGGCGACACTTCCGAAGCGGCGAAATAGACGGGCGGCGCGCCCGCGAGAATTGCTCGTTCGGCATGCCGCGCGGTCACGTCGACGATGAGATCGCTATAGGCGCCGCCGCTCCACCGGTCATGCGTCCAGTCGTGCGTGCTGAAATCGACGACGTCGGCGGCTCGCGGGCCGAGCGCCTCGACAAGCCTTGCAACGACTTCCGCCTGCAATGCCGCCGCGCCGAGCGGGTGCCAGCGCAGCGCCAACGGCCCGCCGACGAAGACGATAAGCGCGGCATGATCGGCATCCGTGCTGGCGTCGCAGGCAAACAGTCCCGGCTGGTCGCGCCACATGACCATGCCGCACAGGTCCCGCTCACGCCAGAATGGGCTGGCATAGCGCACCAGGATCTTGATCACCGCGCCGCTTTCCCAGACGCCGAGCGCGCTTGCCAGCTCCGCCGGCAGGGCAGGCGTGAAGTCGAGCTTCGCGGCCGTCGCAGGCGGCAGGGCGACCAGCGCCGTGCGCGCTTCGATCACACCGCGGGCCGAAACGACCCGAACGCCTTGCTGCCCATGCTCGACGCGCGCAACCGGCTCATTCAGCCGCAGCCGATCACCAAGGTCTGCCGCCAGATCGTCGGCCAGCGACTGCATCGTCTCGCGCAGGAAATACTGCAGCTCGAATACTTCGTTGGTGATGCGGCGATCATTGTCGATTAGGTACCACAGCGGCACCTTGTCCAGCGCCAGGCACCACAGGCCCTCGATCATCGAACGGAAGGCTGCCTTGGCGTCGGTCGTGTCTTTCTGGCGCTCGAGCCATGTCGCGACCGTCAGCCCCGCGATCGACGGATCGTCCGGCTCGATCCTGTTCATGCGCTCGCGGATCGCCATCGCGACCTGGTAGGTCCGCTCGGCCTCCTCGACCGACATCCACGGATGGGTGATGAACTCGCCTTCGATATAGGTCTCGACGAAAGTCTTGCCGCGCGCCTTGGCCAGCGCCATCAGCTCAGGCATGTCCTGGCACAGGAACTGGCCGCCGCTGTCGATCAGTTCGCCGAGCCCATTGCGGACAGCCTCCACCCTGCCACCGACGCGGTCGCGCGCCTCCAGCACAAGGAAATCGACGCCGGCGCGCTGAAAGTCGAGCGCGGCGGACAGGCCGGTGAAGCCGGCGCCGACGATGACGACGTCGGTTCTTTCGATGATGCTGCTCAATAGCCGGCCTTGATCTTCTCGAACTCGGCGACCATGCGCTGCTTCAAATCCGGCGCAACCGGCTGCTGGAGCAGCGTCTTGTCGAGGAATTTGTCGAGATTGTCGAAGCCGCGGTCGGTGAGCAGCTTATGGTCCATCGCCGCCATGCCCGCGCTGTTGCCGTGACCGTAGCCGAAGGTTTTCACCATATACTCCGAAACGTCCGGCGCGTTGACGGCGCTCAGGAAATCATAGGCCTGGTCGGGCTTGCCCGGCGCATCCTTGAGCAGCACATAGCCGCACACCCAGGTCGAGATGCCTTCCTTGGTGTCGCGGTTCATGGCGATCGGCAGACCCTGGCCTTTCAGCGTCACATAGGTCTCGTTCCAGCCCCAGACCAGGTCGACTTCATTGCCCGTGAAGGCCTGGTTGAGGTCGGTGTCGTCGGTCCAGTAGAAGCGGATGTTCTTGTGCACGTCGCGCAGGAAGGCGGAGGCCTGTTTGAACTGCTCATCCGTCATCTTGGTCCAGTCCTTCAGGCCGATGACCAGGCTCGCCAGCGCATAGGCGTCGTCGACATTGTCGCCGATGGTGACGCGGCCCTTGAATTTCGGATCGGCGAAGATCTTCAGCGACTGCGCCTCGTCGGCGGTCACCTTGTCGGTGCGATAGAGCAATGAGGTATTGCCCCAGTCGAAAGGCATGAACCAGGCCTTGCCGTCAGCGGTGGTGGCCAGATCCTTCATCGCCATGATGCCTGGATTGAGATCCTTCCAGCCGGCGATCTTCGAGGTGTCGAGCGGTTGAAGCAACCCGGCCTCGCGCCATTTCACCACGCTTTGCGAGCAGGGATGCGCGATATCGGCCTTGAAGCCGGCGCGCATCTTCTCGAAGGCCTCGTCCTCGTCGCCGAAGAAGGAGAAGGTCGGCTCGGCGCCGTGTTTGGCGGCGTAGGCCGGATGCAGCAGCGGGTCCTCATAGCCGGACCAGTCGAAGACGACGAGGTCGCCGCCGCCTTCGGCAAGCGCATAGGCGGTACCCGCGCCGATGGTGACGACGGCAACCAAGGCAAAGCGGCGAAGCATGGTTTTCATGGCGCGAGAAACTCCCCCATCGCGGACATATCGGGGAGGTTAGGAGAATTCCCGGGCTTTGGCGAGCCCGCTCACCTTGCTCTGCTTTGCAGTGAGCGGGCCGCTGAAGTTCGGCTCAATAGCCGGCTTTGATCTTCTCGAACTCGGCGATCATCTTGAGCTTGAGCGCGGAAGGCACCGGCGACTGGAACAGCGTCTTGTCGACGAATTTTCCCACGTCGTCATAGCCCTTTTCCTTCAGGATCGCCGGGTCGACGCCGGCCATGCCCTTGGCATTGGCCTGGCCGTAGCCCCAATCCTTGACCAGCACCTTGGCGACTTCCGGATCGTTGACGGCATTGAGATAGTCATAGGCCTTGTCGATGTTGCCGGGCGCGTCCTTGAACAGCACATAGCCGCACACCCAGGTCGAGATGCCTTCGTCGGTGTCCTTCTTGGACTTGATCGGCACGCCGGCGGCCTGCGACTGCACCGCCGCGTCGTTCCAGGCCCAGGCGAGATCGACTTCGCCGCCGGAGAGCAGCTGCACGATATCGGTGGTGTCGGTCCAGTAGGAGCGGACATTCTTGTGCACCTGGCGCAGGAAGTCGGACGCCTGCTTGAACTGGTCGTCCGTCATCTTGGTCCAGTCCTTGAGCCCGATAGCGAGGCTGGCCAGCGCGTAGGCGTCGTCGACATTGTCGCCGATCGAAACCTTGCCCTTGTATTTCGGATCGGCGAAGGCCTTCAGCGACTGCACGTCCTTTTCGGCGATCTTGTCGGAATTATAGGTGAGCTGGGTGTCGCCCCAATCCCAGGGCATGAACCAGGCCTTGCCGTCGGACGTCGTGGCAAGGTCCTTCATCGCCATGATGCCGGGGTTGAGATCCTTCCAGCCGGCGATCTTGGAAGTGTCGAGCGGCTGCAGCAGGCCCGCCTCGCGCCACTTCACCACGCTCTGCGAGCAGGGATGCCCGAGATCGGACTTGAAGCCGGAGCGGATCTTTTCGAACGCCTCGTCCTCGTCGCCGAAGAAGGCGAAGGTCGGCGAGTCGCCGTTCTTCTCGACATATTTGCCATGGAAGCTCGGATCCTCGTAGCCGGACCAGTCGAACACAATCAGGTCCTTGTCGGCGGCGACGGCGAGCGCTGCCGCGGAGGCCGCGAGCGCGCCGCCAAGCGCCAATGTCAATGTCAGGCGTCGGCTGAGTTTCTTCATGCTGTTCCATCCTCTTTTGGTCTTGCCGGTCTTGGCGGCCGGCTGTTGCTAACCGTAATGTTTCGGGAAAGCGGCGGCCAAAAATGCATTCGCCGACTGCAAGGCCGTCTCGCGCGTCGTGTCCTCCGTCCCCATCATCAGCCGCAGCCACAGGCCTTCGAGCATGGCGCTGAGCGCCAGGGCGATGACCTGAGGGTCATAGGCATAGCCGCCGCTCTGTTTGAGCGTCGTGCAGAGATCGATGAAGACCTGCTGGTAGTAATTGTCACGCGAGCTGCTCAGCGCCTGGTAGGTCGGCCGCGACTTGGCCTCGCCCCAGAAGGCGAGCCAGGCGGCGAGCTTGCGCTTGTTGCAGATCGAGCGATCGAAATCGGCCCATACCAGCTGCTGCAGTTGCCTGGCCGGATCGTCGCCCGCCTTCTGCAAGGCCGTGCGCCAATGCGCCGAATACTCGTCATACATGTGCTGCAGCGTGGCGATCAGCAGCTTTTCCTTGCTCTCGAAATGGAAGTTGACGATGCCGCGCGACAGGCCCGCGCCGTCGGCAACGTCGGCCATCGTCGTTTCGGCATAGCCGCGCTTGGCCAGCGAATCGATCGTCGCCTCGATCAGCTGCAGCTGCCTGACCTCTTTCGAGGCCTTGCGGCCGCGCTTTTCGGCATCGCCCTTGCGCGTCGTTTCGGGGAGAGCGTCGCTCGCCTCTGCAGTCTTCATGGGTGTGACGGTCTCCAGCATTGCCGGCTATCCGACCGGCTTCCAACCGCGCAGATGAGTGGGGCGGTGCTCGCCACTGTCAAGCACCTTCTGCATCGCCTCCCAGGTCTTGATGTTCTTGTCGACATAGGCCGCGCCGACCGCCGCGGCGGCCTGCGCGTAGAGCGGTCCCTTGAGGCGCGCCAGTTCCTCCCGCGCGACCTCGCGGTACCATGGATTGCGGTCGCGGACGGCGATGTCGGTAAAGCCGGCGCGCCGCATCGCTTCGGCATAGCGTGCCGGCGAGGCCATGGCGAAGGAGAGCCCCTCGGCCGCGACATAAGCCTTCATCTGAGGCGACGGCTCGCCGTCATGCCCGATCATCCAGTTCGACGCCGCAAACACCCCGCCGGGCTTCAGCACGCGAAAAATTTCGGCGAATAGCGCGTCCTTGTCCGGCACATGCAGCAGCGCGTCCTTGGAGAAGACGACGTCGAAGGAAGCGTCTGTGAAAGGCAGCGGCCCCGGCGGCGCTTGCACGAAGCCGACACGGTCTTCGAGACCTTGCCGGGCCGCCCCTCGCCTCGCCGTCTCGATCACCGGCTTTTCGACGTCGAAGCCGGTGGCCCGAGCCGCGCCGTGCCGCGCTACCAGATGCAGCGTGATGCCGCCGGCGCCGCAACCGATATCGAGGACCGTCTTGCCCTGGAGCGACAAGCCTTCGACCACGCGGTCGACCTCTTCCGGACCGCCGGGCGACAGGTAGCCCTCGCCCCATAGCGCTTCGAGGAAGCGAATGGCGGTGTCGTCATATTCCGGCTCGGCGTCAGCCGTTTCGATCATTGGATCTTCAACCCAAAATGCCGATGTGGATCAGTCCAGAACGCAGGGAAAGCCTAGCGCATCAACGGGAAAACGCAACACCATTTGTTGAACATTCATTCAATATGGCTAGACAAAAAACTGTGATCCGTGCCAAATTCGGGCAATCGGGGAACAAAACGCACCGAGCAATTCCAGGAAAAGTGTGAAGCGGTTTTCCGTCCGGAATTGCGCAAAAACAAGAAGATAGGGAAACCGGATGGAGGCTCGGCCCGCATGAAGGCATGGGACGCGATCGTCATCGGCGGCGGCCACAACGGGCTGGTCAACGCCTGCTATCTGCAGCGCGCCGGCCTGGATGTGCTGGTGGTCGAGAAAAACGACTGGGTCGGCGGCGCGGCAACCAGCCGCGAGCTGACGCCGGGGTTCATCTATTCGAACTGCTCCTATGTCTGCTCGCTGTTCAGGCCCGAGATCATGCGCGATCTCGAGCTGCCGCGCTTCGGCCTGCAGGTGATCTCCTATGAAGGCGGCGCGGTGTTCACACGCGACGGCGACTATCTCGCCAATTACCGCGACCACGACGCGCATCGCCGCGAGTTCGCCCGTTTCTCGAAGCGCGACGCCGAGGCCTATGACCGCTATTCGCGCGACGTCACAAGGCAGTGCCGCTTCATCCAGCCGCTCTTGATGCGCACGGCGCCCGACCCGACCAGCTTCAAGCCGCGCGACCTCGGCGAACTGCTCTATCTGGGGAAGAAATTCGCCGGTCTCTCGGCCGAGGAAATGGCGCTGACCCTGCGCTTCTGGACCATGTCGATCTCGGACTTCCTCGACGAGTATTTCGAGACCGACGTCATCAAGGCGAACTTCGCGCTTTCCGGCATCATCGGCACGGCGCTCGGCCCGATGTCGCCCGGCACGGCCTATGTTCTGCTCCACCACTATATGGGCGAGGTCGACGGCTCGGTCGGCGCCTGGGGTTATGCGCGCGGCGGCATGGGCGCCGTCACCAAGGCGCTGGCCGCCTCCTTCAAGGCCAGCGGCGGCACCATCCGCACCGGCGCCGAGGTCGACCATGTGTTGATCAGGAACGGCAAGGCCAAGGGCATCGTGCTCGCCGGCGGCGTGGAGATTTTTGGTAAGCTCGTCATCTCCAACGCCGACGTCAAGCGCACCTTCCTGAAGCTGGTCGAGGAAAAGGAACTGCCCGACATCTTCCTGCGCCGCGTCAAGAATTTCAAAATCCGCGGCTCCTCCGGCAAGGTCAATATCGCGCTGGATTCGCTGCCCGAATTCCCGGCTCTGCCGAAGGACTCGCCGGTCTACCGCGCCGACATGCATTTCACCGATTCCATCGAGCGCATGGAACGCGCCTATGACGACTGGAAGGCCGGGCGCTGGTCGGCAGATCCCTTCCTCGACCTGATGATCCCGACCACGCTCGACCCGACCATGGCGCCGCCCGGCAAGCACTTCATGAGTTGCTTCGTGCAATACGCGCCACCCAAGATAGACGGCCGCGACTGGACCGACGCCGACCGCGACGGCTTCGCCGAAAGCGTGATCTCCCAAATAGCCGAGTATTCGCCCGGCTTCCGCGACCGGATCGTCCACATGGAGGTGCGCACGCCGCGCGAGATCGAGGCCGAGGTCGGCCTCACCGAAGGCAACATTTTTCAGGGCGAGCTCACCTTCGACCAGCTGCTGTTCAATCGCCCGGTGCCCGGTTACGCGCAATACCGCTCGCCGGTCGGCGGCCTCTATATGTGCGGCTCCTCCACCCACCCGGGCGGCGGCGTCATGGGCGCGCCCGGACGCAATGCTGCCGCCGAGATCCTGCGCGACCTCGCCAAGCCAACCCTGCATATGAGCCCGGCCCATGACGTCATCTGATTTGAACTGGGACGCCATCGTCATTGGCGGTGGCCATAACGGCCTCGTCGCCGCCGCCACGCTGGCGAAGTCGGGACGCAAGGTGCTGGTCCTCGAAGCCGGCAACGAGGTCGGCGGCGCCGCGCGCACCGAGGAATTCGCGCCGGGTTTTCGCGCTTCCACCGTCGCGCATCTACTCAATCGCCTGCATCCCGATGTCGTGAAAACGCTGGAGCTGGAGCGGCACGGGCTGAAGATCGAGCGCGGCGATTTCGTGCCGTCGGTTGCTTTGTCGAAGGATGGTCCGCTGGTGCTGCACGGCGCCTATGGCGAGGTGCTGACCGGCGCCAGCCCCTCGGAGCAATCCGCCTGGAAAGAGCTGCGCGCGCAATTGCTGCGCTATGCCGGCGTGCTGAAGCCTTTCCTGTCGCGCCGGCCGCCGGACCTTGCCGGCATGTCGCTGGCAGAAATGACCGGGCTCGGCCAGACCGCGTTGGCGCTGAAGCGGCTCGGCAAGGAAGATATGCGCGACTTCCTGCGCGTGCTTTTGATGAATGTCTACGACCTGCTCGACGAACAGCTGTCGGACGACCGGCTGAAGGGCCTGCTTGCTTTCGACGCGACGCTCGGCTCGCATCTCGGCCCGCGCTCGCCGACCTCGCTGCTCGGCCTCTACTACCGGCTCGCCGGCGAGATCGGCGGCCTCGCCGGGGCGCAGATGCAGCCGAAAGGCGGCATGGGCGCCATCGTCGCCGCCATCCGCGCGGCGGCGGAAAAGGCTGGCGTTACGATCCGCTCGGCTTCGCCGGTCGCCAAGGTCATCGTCGAGAAGGGCCGCGCCGTCGGTGTCGTCACGCAGAGCGGCGAAACCTTGCGCGCCAAGACCGTCGTTTCCGCCATCAATCCCGCAACGACGATCCTCGATCTCGTCGGCCCGCGCGAGGTCGACACCGGCTTCGTGCGCAAGGTGAAGAACATCCGCATGAAGGGCGACGCCGCCAAGCTGCATCTGGCGCTCGACCGGCCGCCGCAATTCACTGGCGTCGACATCGCCGGCCACAAGGGCCGCCTCGTCATCGCGCCTTCGCCCGACCATGTCGAGCGCGCCTTCAACCCGTCGAAATATGGCGAATTCTCGCCCGAGCCGGTGATGGAGATCACGCTGCCCAGCCTCGTCGATACCTCGCTCGCGCCGTCCGGCGCCTGCGTGCTTTCGGCTGTGGTGCAATACGCGCCCTATGCGTTGAGAGAGGGCTGGACCGCCGGCAAGCCGCAATTCCTCAAGGCGATCATGGCGCAGCTCGAAAGCCATGCGCCCGGCATCGGCGCGACGGTGCGCCATGCCGAGTTGCTGACCCCCGCCGACATCGAGGCGCGCTACCGCATGCCGGGTGGGCATTGGCACCATGGCGAATTGCAAGCCGACCAGATGCTGATGTCGCGGCCCGTCTCCGGCTGGTCGGGCTACGACACGCCGCTCGAAGGGCTGTTCCTTGCCGGCGCCGGTTCGCATCCGGGCGGCGGCATCTCCGGCGCGCCCGGCCTCAACGCCGCGCGCCGCATCATCGCGATGAGGGCATGAGCATGGCGCAAGCAACCAAGAAGAAGCCCGTCGAGACGGTGATTGATCCCGCCCTCGAAGCCCGTGCAGCCGCGCAATCCCACTTCCGCACGCTGCGTCTCGGCACGCCGTTCCAGCCACGCATCGACGCGCTGGGGCTGAAGCAGGATTGGTACAGTTGGGCCGGCTACCGCGCGCCGCATTCGCTGTGGGATGAGGAGCTCGAATATTTCGCCATCCGCAGCCAGGCAGCACTCTTCGACATCTCGCCGATGACGAAATACCGGATCGAAGGTCCGGACGCCGAAGCCTATCTCGACCGCGTCACCTTGCGCGACGTGACCAAACTGAAACCGGGCCGCGTCCACTACACCGCCTGGTGCGACGACGAAGGTTTCGTGCTCGACGACGGCACTTTGTTCCGGCTCTCGCCGACACGCTTCCGGCTGTGCTCGCAGGAGCGGCATCTGCCCTGGCTGCTGGACAGCGCGATCGGCTACGAGGTCAGCGTCGAGGAAGAGACCGAGGTGGTCGCCGGCTTGGCGCTGCAAGGTCCGACCTCCTTCGCCGTCCTGCGCGACGCGGGCTTTGCCGGCGTCGAGCGGCTGAAGCTCTTCGACCTCGCCGAATTCGCGCATGATGGCGCTCCCCAAGGAACTGGCAAAGTCACCATCTCGCGCACCGGCTTCACCGGCGATCTCGGCTATGAATTGTTCGTGCCGGCGGACAAGGCGCTGAGCCTGTGGGACCGGCTGATGGCGGCGGGCGAACTGCGCGGCATCCGCGCCATCGGCTATACCGCGCTGAACCGCGCTCGCCTCGAAGCCGGGCTGATCGTCGCCAACGGCGACTTCACAGCTGCCGAGCACGCCGTCCGCACGGACCGCCTGCGCATGCCGGACGAGATCGGTCTCGGCTTCATGATCGATCCGGACAAGGGCCACTTCAACGGTCGCCGCGCCATCCTCGAAGCCCGCGCCAAGAAGAGGCTTCGCCACGTGCTGGTCGGGCTGGAGATCGAAGGCAACATTCCGGCCGAGCATGCCATCGTCTACTACAAGAAAGGCCAGGAGGTCGGATTGGTCAGCGCGGCGATGTGGTCGCCCATGGCCAAGCGCAACATCGCGCTTGCCTCGCTGCAGCGGCCTTATGGCGATACCATCGTCGACGACCTCTGGGTCGAGATTTACGCCATGCGCGAGCTGCAGTACCAGAAGCTGATGAAGAAGGCGAAAGTGGTGCAGCGGCCCTTCATCAAGCTCGACCGCCGCACAGCCGACCCGCCCGCGGACTCTTGACCATGGCAAGCGAAGCGGAGGACCTGGAAGCGGAAGCCACCGAGCAGTGGCAGTTGGTCAACACGCCGCTCGGCGAGATGTGGTCCGGCCGCACCCGCTACGCGGCGGCGATGTTCTTCTTCAAGCGCGGCGAGATGAACGCCGAGACGCTGGAGGTCTACCGCATCTGCGCCCGGCTCGACGCGGAAAATCCCTTGCCGATCATCCGCGACCGCGGGGTCGGCAAGGACTGGCTGAAGCGCATGGGTGGTTAGGCAGCGCCCTTCACCTCGTCATTCTAGGGCGGAGCAAGGAGCGAAGCGACGCGGCGCAGACCCTGGAATGACGAAGTGGGGAGCGTTCTGGCTCCAATCCCCAGCGTCCCGGATTGTGCCTTCATACGGGGTGGCCTATCCGATCGTCCTTTCCAACACGCTCAACCAGTTGCGATAGGCGATCTTCTCGATCAGCGCGCGCCCGAAACCGCGCGCGGCGAGCGCATCGATGAGCTTCGGCAAGCCGGCGACGTCGCCGATGGGGGCTGGGATCATGGCGCCGTCGAAATCCGAACCTAGCCCGACGCCGTCCTCGCCCAGCGCCTGTAAAAGCGAGTCGATGTGGCGCACCATGACATCAATACTGGTGTCGGCATTCATGCGGCCGTCCTCGCGCAGGAAGCCGGTGGCGAAGTTGAGGCCGACCATGCCGCCCGACTCGCGGATCGCGCCGAGCTGCCAGTCGGTCAGGTTGCGCGAGTGGCCGCAGATCGCATGCACGTTGGAATGGGTGGCGACCAGCGGCGCGTCGCTCAGCGCCGCGACATCGCGAAAGCCCTTCTCGTTGAGATGCGAGAGGTCGATCATGATCCTGAGCTGATTGCAGGCCTTGACCAGCGCCTTGCCGGCGTCGGTGAGGCCAGGCCCAGTGTCAGGCGACGACGGAAAGCGGAACGGCACGCCATTGCCGAAGGCGTTGGGGCGACTCCAGACGATGCCCAGCGAGCGCAGGCCTGCGGCGTGAAGCACGTCGAGCATGGCAAGCCCGGGATCGATCGCCTCGACGCCCTCGATGTGGAACACCGCCGCGATCGAGCCCTTCGCCATCGCGTCACGCACATCGCCGGCGCTGCGGCAGACGGTCAACGCGCCGGCACGCTCCAGCCGAAACAGGATCGAGGCCATGCCGATGGTCGAGGTGATCGCCTCGGCCTGCGGCAGCTCCGGCGGCAGCGGCTCATTGTCGCTCGGCGCCGGCGGCACGGCGCTGCGCTTCGACTTCTCGACCGGCGGCGGAAAGATAGCGAACATGCCGCCGGCAAAGCCGCCCTTCCTGGCGCGCGGCAGGTCGATATGGCCGCCCGGCGTCCCCTCGATGAACAGCTTTTCGACGTCGGTTTCCTTCGACTGGTAGAGCCGAAGCAGCGTGTCGTTATGTCCGTCGAAAACGGGGATCAGGTCGGTATCGGTCATCAGGGAAGCCATTCAAATCGGGGACAGGCGGGACGACAGGTTTCGTCCGGGCGAACCGTCAACTTAGGCAAGATGATCGGGCCGTGCAAATGCCAAGGGCTTCTCCTTCTCCCCTTGTGGGCCCCCTATGGGAGAAGGTCGCCGAAGGCGACGGATGAGGGGGGTTCCAGGGAATGCCGACGTCTCACTCTGCTGGAGCATCCCTCATCCGTCTCGGCGCTGCGCGCCGATCCACCTTCTCCCAGAAGGGAAAGCTCATTGCTTCAGCACATCCGCCCATTCCGGATGACGGCGGAACTGGGCGTTGGCGAAGGGGCAGAGCGGGATGATCTTCTTGCCGGCCGCGCGTGCGTCCTCGACCGCGCGGGTGACGAGCCGAAGTCCGGCGCCCTGGCCGCGAAAGACATCCGGCACCTCGGTGTGGTCGATGATGAGCTGATGCTCACCGATCTTGGTGAAGGTCATCTCAGCCTCGGCGCCGCCGGGGCCGCGCAGCACGTAGCGTCCCTTGGAGCCGCGGTCCTCCAGTTCGATCTCGGGCAGTTGGTCAGCCATTGTTCTTGCCTCCTTCAGCGGGCGCGAGCGCGAACAGCCGCCGCGCCGCTTCGATTTCATTCGGCCGAACCTCATGCCCGCCGTCGTGCCATTCCACTGTGACATCGGCGCCGTCGGCGCGCAAATAAGCCTCAAGCCGCGATGTCAGGCTGGGCGGACAGATCGGGTCGCGCCTGCCGGCCGTGACCAGGATGCGACGACCGGCAAGGCTGCCCCGCACCTCAGGTTCGAACGGGATCAGCGGATGCATCAGCGCCGTGGCGTCGAACAGGCTCGGCTCGGCGAACACCACCGAAGCCAGGATGTTGGCGCCGTTGGAGTAGCCGAGGCCGAACACCGCCGAGGGTTTTGCCGCCTCGACATGCGCCTTGACGAAGCCCGCCATCTTCGATGTCGCGCGCGCCAGGTCGTCCATGTCGTAGACGCCCTCGCCGGTGCGGCGGAAGAAGCGGGCGGCACCATGCTCCGACACGTCGCCACGTGGCGAGACGATCGTCGCCGAAGGCACAAGCTCGCGGCCGAAGCCAAGAAGCTGGTTCTCATCCGCGCCAGTGCCGTGGAAGACGAAGAGCAGTGGGCCGCCCGGCGAACCGGGCAGCACCTTGTGGATGTAAGCGTCCTTGCTCATGGCTCAGCCTTCCAGTTTCTGCAGATGCTCTTCGAGATAAGGCCGCAAATGCTGATGCTGGGTCGGCAGCTTCAGCGCCTCGCCGAGATGCGCGGTGTCCTCATCGCGGTCGAATCCCGGTTCGTTGGTCGCCACCTCGAACAACACACCGCCCGGCGTGCGGAAATAGATCGCCCAGAAATAGTCGCGATCGATGACCGGCGTCACGCCATAACCCGTGTCGATCAGCGCCTTGCGCACTTCGAGCTGCTTGGCGCGATCCTCGACCGCGAAGGCGACGTGATGCACTGAGCCGGCGCCGAGATTGGCAAAGCCGGCACCCGGCAGCGATTCGATGTCGACGACATCGGCGCCGTTGCCGTTCTTGATGGCCAGCCGGCGGACGTTGCCGGACTTGTCGACTTCCTCATAGCCCATGAACTTCAACAGCTCCTCGGTGGCGCCGCCATCCTTCAGCCGCAGCGAGACCGAGTGAAAGCCGCGGATCGCCTCGTCGCCGGGAACCCCGCCCTTGACCCAGGGCGCCCTCTTGTCGGCCTTGTCCTCGACGAGCGCGAAGCTGTCGCCGTCCGGACCGGTGAAGGTGAGCCGCTTCTCGCCAAAACTCTCCGTGCGGGCGACGTTGCCCACACCCTCGTCGGCGAAGCGCTTTTCCCAATAGGCGAGCGTGCCTTCCGGCACCGAGAACACCGTCGTGCCGACTTCGCCGACGCCATGCCGGCCCTTGCCGATATCGGGGAACGGGAAATAGGTCATCACCGAACCCGGCGTGCCGACCTCGTCGGCATAGTAGAGATGGTAGACATCCGGCGCGTCGAAATTGACGGTCTTTTTCACCCGGCGCAGGCCGAGCTTCTTGGTGAAGAACTCGTTGTTGCGGCGAGCGTCACTCGCCATCGAGGTGACGTGATGCAGGCCCTTGATCTGATTGAGCATGATCGTGCTCCTTCCCTTGTCCTTGTGCGGCCCCCGCCGCTGTCCACGCCAATATGAGGATCGGCGGGCCGGCGGCAAAGCGGGCAAACACAGAATGGACTGTGTCATAAAAGTGAACGACTGTTCAAAATATGTTCACCAATCCATCACCGGCTTCGGCTTGCAACGCCGGTGATTTCCGTTCCATCTGGGGCGCGTCCACAAGGAGATGATCTTGGACAATCCGACGAGCCGCCCGAATGTTCTCCTCATCACCTGCGACCAGTGGCGCGGCGATTGCCTGTCGGCCGCCGGCCACCCGGTGGTGAAGACGCCGAATGCGGATGCGCTCGCCGCGCAAGGCGTGCTCTTCCGCCGGCACTACGGAGGCGCAGCTCCCTGCTCGCCGGCCCGCGCCTGCCTCTATACCGGGCTCTACCAGATGAACAATCGTGTCTGCCGCAACGGCACGCCGCTCGACGCGCGCCATGGCAATATCGCGCTTTCGGCGCGCGCGGCGGGCTACGATCCGACCCTGTTCGGCTACACCGATGTCTCGCTCGATCCCCGACAACTCTCCCCGGAGGATCCGCGGCTGCGCAGCTATGAAGGCGTGCTGCCGGGATTCACCGTGCGCCAAGCCCTGCCCGAGCATCAGAAGCAGTGGCTGTCATGGCTGCAGGCGCAGGGCATCGATACCGGCGCGGGTAGCCCCGGCATCCACCGTCCGGCCAACGGGCAAGCGGAACGCGACGTGACCAACGCGCCGCCCGTCTATTCGCAAGACCAGACGCCGACCGCTTTCCTGGCCGGCGAATTCATCCGCTGGCTCGGCGAGCAGGAGAAGAGCGTGCCGTGGTTCGCGCATGTCTCCTTCATCAGCCCGCACCCGCCCTTCATCGTGCCGGAACCCTACAACACGATGTACGATCCAGGCGATGGTCCCGCCTTCCGGCGCGCTGCAAGCTGGCAGGCCGAGGCGGAAAGCCATCCCTATGTCGCTTACGATCTCGACCGGCAGAAGCGGACAAAATTCGTTCCCGGCATCGAAGGCAAGGTGCCGGACTGGAGCGAGGAAAATTTCCGCTTAGTCCGCGCGATCTATTACGGCATGATCGCCGAGGTCGACGCACAACTCGGCCGCATCTGGCGGGCGATCAAATCGGCGGACGCCTGGGACGACACCGTCATCGTGCTGACCTCCGACCATGCCGAGATGATGGGCGACCATTTCATGCTCGGCAAGGGCGGCTTCTTCGACGCCAGCTACCATATTCCGCTGATCATCCGCGATCCGCGCCGGAGCGCCGGGGCCGGTTCATCCGTCGACCGTTTCACGGAGGCGGTCGATATCTTCCCGACCTTGCTCGACCTGATCGGCGCCGCGCCACAGCGCCATCTCGACGGCCGTTCGCTCGTGCCCTGGATCGAGGGCAAGACGCCGGAGACCTGGCGCGACGCGGCGCATTGGGAGTTTGATTTCCGTACAGTCGCCAAAGATGAAGCGGAGCGCCATTTCGGTATCGCATCGAGCGCCTGCAACCTTGCCGTCATCCGCACGGCCGAGTTCAAATATGTCCATTTCGGCGGCGGTCTGCCGGCGCTTCTCTTCGACCTCTCGAAAGACCCGGGCGAGTTGAACAACGTGGCAGGCGACCCGGCCTATCTGCCCGTACGGCTTGAGTTCGCCGAAAGGATGCTCGCCTGGCGCGCCGCGCATCTCGATCAGTCGCTGGCATTGGCGGAACTGACGGAAGATGGCGTGGTTGGGTACGTGAGTCAGGCAGTAGGCAGTAGGCAGTAGGCAGTAGGCAGTAGGCAGTGAATATCCCAACCGTGGGTTGCTTCGCCAACTTTTCTTCGTCTACTGCCTATTCCCTACTGCCTACTGCCTAATCCCTAATCCCTATTTCAACATCATCCGCTGCTGGTCGCGGTTGGCGGCATAACTGCTCTTGTCATAGGCCGTCTGCGCCTGCAACTGTTCCTTGGTGAAGTTGGTATAGAGATATTTCTTGCCGTTCTTGTCGGTCATGAATTTGAGCTTATCCATGCCGATCGCCACTTCCTTGGCGCCGATGCCGAGGAAGCCGCCGACATCGACAATGACTGCGTCCGGCTTGTTGTCGGGCGTCAGCACGACATCGCCGATCGAACCGATCTTGGCATCGTTGGCGCCATAGACCGTCGTGCCCTTGAGGTCGTCGACGCGGATGTTGCCCATCGGCATTTCGCTCAGCGTCGATTTGTCGATGGAAGCGGTCTTGGTCTGGTCGGTTGCGGCGGTGCCGTTATCGGCGGGCTTGTTCTCTGCCGTGCTCTGGGCCGGCGGCGTCGCAGGTTTGTTCTCGGCCGTCGACTTGGCGGGCTCTGCCGGTTTGGCCCCCTTGTCGGAGGTCGTATCCGAAGACACCACAGCGGGCGTGGTCGCCGCAGGAGCGTTGCTCGCGGCCGTCGTCGAGCCGGGCGCCGGATCATAAGCCTTGCGGTTGAAATCGGGCTGGGCCTGCAGCTCCTCCTTCGTCGTCTCGGCCACCAGCCAGCGGTCGCCGTTCTTCTCCGCCCATTTCGCCTTGGCGAAGTCATAGGTGACGTTCTTCGTGCCGATGCCGAGGAAGCCGCCGACGCCGATCACCAGCGACTCGGCCTTGCCGTCCTTGGCAAGCACGATGTCCTTCACGTCGCCGATCTTCTGGGCGTCGTCCGCGGTGCCGTTATAGACCGACTCGCCCATGATGTTGGTGGCGAGGTTGCCCTCGGCCTTGTTCACCGGCTCAGCCGGTGCGGCCGCCGGAGCCTGCGTTGTGGTCGTGTTGTTAGCAGGTTGCGTAGCGTCGGCCGACTGCGCTGGCGCCGGATCATAAGGCTTGCGGTCGAATGCCGGCAGAGCGTTCAGTTCATCTTTCGTGGACTTGGCGACTAGCCAGCGGTCGCCGTTCTTCTCGGCCCATTCCAGCTTGCCGTAGTCGAAAGCGACGTCCTTCTTGCCGACGCCGAGGAACCCGCCGACCCCGATAATGGCGGATTTGGCCTTGCCGCTGGAATCCAAGACGACATCGTCGACCTTGCCGATGTCCTGCGCGTCATCGCCGGTGCCGTTATAGACGGACTCGCCGATGATGTTCGTCATCAGCGCGCCATCCGAGCGCATGACCGGCGCTGGATTTTCGGCTGCTGGGGCTTGTGGAGCGGGGGCGGGCGTCGTCTGTGCAAAAGCGCCGCTTGCGAGCAGCGTCGCGATCGCGGTCGTCGCAAAAAGAGTGCGGATCATGATGGTCTCTCCTCGTGCCTGATTTGTATATGACACTGCCTCGACCAACCTCTGAGCGGCGGGTCGGGAGCGGCAGTGTCGACAGGTTCACAACGTCGTGACCGGGGTGTTGTTCCAACCACAACGCATCCACCACTGGCTGGAATCCTGAACCTCCGGTGGAACCTTTGCGGCCGCATCTTCGTTCCGGCGTGCGGCTGAGGGTCTGCCGGCTCAAACTGACCTGAAGCGACACGGAGTGGTGCATGCGGTTTGCTGCGGTGCTGAACCAGGACGGCGGCACGCTCCGCACCATCGATTTGGGAGCATTTTCCGAACAGTTGCGTCACACGCTCGAAGCGGCCGGACATTCGGTCGAGATCGATATCGTCGCCGGCCGCGACATCGCCACGGCGCTGGAGAAGGCCATCGCCAGGCGGAACATCGACGTCGTTCTTGCCGGAGGCGGCGACGGCACGATTTCCACCGCGGCGTCCCTCCTCATGAACAAGAAGAAGGTCCTGGCCATCTTGCCCGCCGGCACGATGAACCTCTTCGCGCGCGGCCTGGGCATTCCGCAGACACTGGAAGCCGCCCTGCAATCCTTCGCCGATGGCGAGGTGATCGCGGTCGATATGGCCAGCGCCAACGGCCAGCCCTTCGTGCACCAGTTCTCCGTCGGCATGCACGCCAAGATGGTTCAGCTGCGCGAAAAGATGGACTTCGGCTCGCGCCTTGGAAAGATGCAGGCATCCGTGCGCGCCGCATGGGCGGCGATCAACAATCCGCCTGCCCTCAAGGTCAGCCTGAGCGTCGGCAAGGCCGAGATCGTCACCCGCACCACCGGCATCGGCATCTCCAACAATCTGTTCGGCGAAGGCCATCTGCCCTATGCCGACAACCCGGCCGGCGGCGTGCTAGGCATCTATGTCAGCGTCGCGCGCCAGCGTCATCACTTGGCAAAACTCCTGCTGGACATGCTGCGCGGGAGGCTGCGCCAGAGCGCGCATGTCGAAGTGCATCAGGCAGGCAGGGCTGTGCTGAAGATCCACTCGCCCGCCAAAAAGTTCAGCGCGGTGCTGGATGGCGAACTGGTCAGGCTGGAACGCGAAACAACGATCGAGATTCACCCCGGCGCGCTGAAAGTGCTCGTTCCGGCAAGCAATGCGCAGGCAAGGGCGGCGTGATGCAGGATCAACCGCCCTGGACGGATTTCTGAGCCGCGGGCGGCGCTTCCGGCACGGTCTGCTGCGTCGTCGGCGATTTGATCAGCTCGCCGTAAATCTCGACTGCCCCCCACGCGATGAAGGCGAGCAAGAGCCCGGCGATGAGAATCCTGAGCGCATGCCAGCCCCAATGCCCCTGGCGTGCTTTGTCTTCGGGTACGATCTTGGTCACTCTTGGCCTCCATGCTGCGCGGCGGCGGGCGCTTCAGGTACGGTCGGGTAACGGGTCTTGATCGGGAAGGTTCCGAACCAGGAATGACATCCGCCGCCTTGCCCAAGTCAGCGACGTTGGCCACGAGTTCCGCCGGCGTCCTCGCCCGCAGGAAAGATGCCGCCGAGCCTCCCTGAGGTCCCGGCGTTTCCTGAACCGCTTACGACATGTCCTGCGGATCCTGCTTCGGTGGCGTGGGCTTGGCGTTCTCGCGATAGATGGCGTAGGCGACGACCGCCAGGGCGGGCGCGATGACGGCTCCCAGCCCGCCCTTGCTCTTGGCAATGGCCGGAAGCAGGGCAAGTACCGCGGTAACGCCCAGCGCGGTCATGTCGGCCCGTCGCCGTCTTGCGCGCCGCCTGCTGCGCATGCTGGTCGTCAGCTTGTGAATGAGGAGGATGAGCCCGGCAAGCACCAGGAAGCCGATGCCGAAGCCGAGACTGGTCGCCAGCGGCCCGTAGCGCGCCGCCAGCCAGATATAGGCGGCGCCGATGAGGAAACCGACGCCGCACAGAGCAAAAACGGCGGCAAGTCCGTAAAGGATTGCCGTCGTCCGCGCCCTGTGCAAGGCGGCCATGGCCTCGCCCGAGGCGAGGGCCGAGATCAGCGAGACAAGCGCCCCCATTTGCGGTTAGCGGCGGGAAAGCAGGGCGAAGAGGAAACCGACGCCCGCCGCGATGGCCAGCGACGTCACCGGCTTCTCCCGCACTTTGGCGATCAGTTGCGCTTCGATGTCCTCGGCATTTCCCCGCATGCTCTCGAACGCGGCTTCGCCCTGCGCCCGCAACTGCTCGACGCCATCCGCGGCGGCGCGACGGGCCGCGCCATAGCCGTGTTGACCGGTCTTGGCGAGCTGCTCGGTAAGTTTCTGGATATCCGCCTTCAGTTGCTCGATATCGGCCTCGAGGTCGGCGGTGGTTGCTTGGTCCGTTGCGGATTTGCCTGCGGCGGTTGCCATTCTCTAACTCCTTGCGTTTGCGTTGGTTTCAACGCCCGTCCAGCGCCATGGTTCCGGTCGTCGCGACCCTGGGCATCCTAGATGAGTGGCCTGCGTTCCTCGCCCAGTCCCTCCCATCGGGCAAGCTTCTTCAGTCCATCATAGTCGATCACTTCGCAGCCGCCATCTCGCCACATCACGAGCTTGCGGTCCATCAGCTTGCGGATGGTCTTGTTGGTATGGACCAGCGAAAGGCCGAGCGTGTCGGCGATATGCTGTTGTGTGATCGGAATCTGCACCGGTGTCTTGCCATTCAATCCGGCGCTGCGCGCCCGACCGGCGATGAAGGCGACGAGATAGGCCGCTCGTTCGAGCGCGGTGCGGCGGCCGATGCTGAGCAGGTTCTCGTCCAGCATGCGCTCCTCGCGCGACGCGATCCAGGTGATGTCATAGGCAAGGCCGGGATGGTTGCGATAGAGTTCCTGCAGCTGGTCGCGTTCGAAGACGCACAGCAGCATCGGCGACAGCGCTTCGACGGAATGCTGCATCTCGCCCATCAGGCTTCCCTGCAGGCCGATGAGGTCGCCGGGCATGGAGAAATTGAGGATCTGCCGACGTCCGTCGGGCAAAAGCTTGTAGCGGAACGCCCAGCCGGACAGCACGGTATAGAGATGCGCGCTGTGGCTGCCTTCGACCAGGACTGTCGCCCCCTTGTCGGCCGCAAGTTCACCGCGCTTGAAGGTGCCGATGAATGACAATTCCAGCTTGTCGAACTCACGGAACGCTGGCAACGGCCGCAACGGGCACTTTTCACAAGGATATTGACGGCTGGCAGCCGCGCGTGCGCTTTGGCCGGACATTTCGACCCCTCTTCGAAATCCCTGCCCTTATGGGCGCAAGGAAACGCCTGAGACCGGCAGGGGTTCCGTGAGACTGGGATCCATGTCTTTTTTAAATGACATGGCGGCCAATTCCGCGCATGAGTGCGGTCCTGCCGAGGAGACACTGATAAGTGCCAGCGCTGCTTGATGGACTGCGTATTCTCGTTCTGGAAGACGAGTTCCTGATCGCGATGGATGTCGAGCAGCTTTGCCGCGACCACGGCGCCGCGGATGTGACGATCGCGCGTGAACTCGGCGAGATCGACGGGCAGGCGCTGCCTGCGCGCTTCGACGCGGCGATTGTCGACCTGATGCTCGGCGGCGTCTCGACTCTGGATTTCGCCGCGCGGCTGCGCAGCGAGGGCGTGCCGTTCGTATTTGCCTCCGGCTATTCGGATTCGGACGAGATCAAGGGTTCATTTCCGGATATCCGGCTGATCGCCAAGCCCTACTCAGGCGACGATCTGATCGAAGCCTTGGCCATGGCCTGCGGCCGGGCAAAGGCGGCCTGAGGCCATCCTTGCAATCGCAATCGTAACCGGTCGGTTCAAGCCGCGTTCGAACCTGTGACCTGCGCCGAGATCGCGTCGGGCCCGAACTCGTCCTCGCCGGAAATCTTGAGGATTTCCTGGAGCCTGGCGCGCGCCCGGCTGACGCGGCTCTTGATCGTGCCGACGGCACAGCCGCAGATCTCGGCGGCTTCTTCATAGGAGAAGCCGGAGGCGCCGATCAGGATGATGGCCTCGCGCTGGTCCTCGGGCAGCTGCTCGAGCGCGCCGCGGAAATCCTTGAGGTCGAGCTGGCCATGCTGGGCCGGGTGAACGGCAAGCCTGGCCGTCATGATGCCGTCGCTGTCCTGAACTTCGCGGCCGCGCTTGCGCATCTGCGAATAGAATTCATTGCGCAGGATAGTGAACAGCCAGGCCTTCAGATTGGTGCCGGGCTGGAAGCTTTCATGCTTGTCCCAAGCCTTGACCAGCGTTTCTTGGACGAGGTCGTCGGCCCGGTCGGCATTCTGCGTCAGCGACACGGCAAAGGCGCGAAGGCTCGGGATCGCACCGAGCAACTCGGTCTTGAAGCTCTGGGATACCACCGCCATGCCTCAGTCCTTTTTCTGGGCAGGTTCGGTCTGTTCCAGTTGGCTGAGCAACTGAGCGAAACGGTCCGGCACATGGTCCGAGACCAACTCGTCATAATATTGTTTGAGCTTGCGGGCTATCTCTGAGTTTGCCCCAAGCGGATTACCGTCCCCGTTCCGATGCCTGCTTGCGGCATCAGCCAACTGTTTTTTCTTCATTTCTTTCATAGTCGCCCTAGTTTCCAGCGCCTGAACCGCTCTTCGACTTCAAACCACAACGCAAGCGGGACCTTCGTCTGGTTGCCCATCCCAAATCCCGAAACGCCCGCTTGCTAATTTAGTTCCACAGCCGGCGGAACTTTTTCCGAAAGCCGGCGTTTGATTTTCAGGGGCATGCAATCAGTGCGGCCTTGAACGTGCAACGTCATTTGAGGGAGACGTCGATAATGAGTTTGTCCGCAACCATCGCGCCGCATCTTCCGTTCCTGCGCCGCTTCTCGCGGGCGGTATCGGGATCGCAGGAGAGCGGTGACGCGTTGGTCGCCGCGATGCTGGAAGCCATCATCGCCGATACCAATATCTTCCCCGAAGCCTCGAGCGACCGTATTGCGCTGTACAAGGTTTTCGCCAGACTGTTCACCTCCGTGGCCATCCGCGTGCCGCAGGAACAGGCCCAGACCGCCTGGGAGCAGCGGGCCGCGGCCAATCTGAATGCCATCGCGCCCCTGCCGAGGCAGGCTTTCCTTCTGGTTGCCGTCGAGGGCTTCAGCGAGGACGAGGCGGCGGAAATCCTCGATGTAGACGAGGACGAATTCTCGGAACTGCTTGCCCAGGCGAGCAACGAGATTTCCCGGCAGGTCGCGACCGACGTGCTGATCATCGAGGACGAGCCGCTGATCGCCATGGACATCGAGGAGATGGTCGAGAGTCTCGGCCACCGTGTGGTCGGCACGGCGCGCACGCATGCCGAGGCCGTGGCCGTGTTCGGCAGGACGCGGCCGAAAATGGTGCTGGCCGACATCCAGCTCGCCGACGGCAGCTCGGGCATCGAAGCCGTCAACGAGATCTTGTCCTCGACGCCGGTGCCGGTGATCTTCATCACCGCCTTCCCGGAACGCCTGCTGACCGGCGAGCGGCCCGAGCCGGCCTTCCTGGTCACCAAGCCGTTCAATCCCGACATGGTCAAGGCTTTGATCAGCCAGGCCCTGTTCTTCGACCGTCAGGCCAAGGCGGCTGCCTGATCCTTCCGGAGCTTGGACCTCGAACGTCATGCGAGGCCCTCCGCCGCGCGTGACGCCTGGCCGTTTTGCAGTCTGAAAAGCCCCTTCAAGGGGATCGTCTTTTTCAGCAAATGGTGGAACAAACGACACCGAGCCACGTTCTTTTCCCGACGTAAGAAGGAGACGCATCATGCTGTACTGGGCGCTCGTATTTCTCGTAGTTGCGATCATCGCCGGCGCGCTTGGGTTCGGCGGCATCGCCGGCACATCGGCGGGCATCGCGCAGATCCTGTTTTTCATCTTCCTCGCCTTCTTGGTGATTTCGCTCATCGCAGGCCTTTTCAGGAGAGCCTGACCGCGACACTGGAAGCCGCACCCCTCAAACGGTTTCCAGCCACCGTCGGACGGCGCCTCGAAAGAGCACCGTCCGGCGGACCGTTTTTGGAGAGCCCCCCGCGATTTCAGGGCCGCTGCGATTTCAAGGCCACTGCGATTTCAAGGCGCTGGCTCAGGCGGAACCAGTTGCGGATTGAGCCGTTCCAGGACCGAGTGCGGGATGTTCCAATGCCTTCCGAGGGTCCCACGAAAGACAGGGTTGAAAAGCAGAAAGGCGAAGTGATCGCGATGCATCCCTCGGAGAGCGGGATGCAGTTGGGGCGGGCCCTGCTTCATGCCCTGCACAATGCCGGGATTTCGGTTGTCTACGAGGATCGGCAGATGGAAACGGTCTGGGCGCGCAACATGAACGCGCCCTGGGCGTCCGATACAGCCGCCGGCAAGGACTTGCTCTCGCCGGCGCAGGCCGAACGCATAAGGGCCGCCAAACTCAAGGTGATCGAATCCGGCAACGCGGACCAGCTCGAGCTCAGCATTCCGGGACACCAGGGCGTACGTTGGTTCCAGCTTTGGATCGATGCTGACCGTGGCGACGCCGGCGACGTCCTCGGCGTTGTCACCACGATGGTGGAGACGACGGAGCAGAAACGCCGCGAGCAGACGCTGAAGGCGTTGCTGCGCGAAGTCAGCCATCGATCGAAAAATCTTCTGGCCATCATCCAGAGCATCGCCACTCAGACCGGGCGCTATACGGAGACGCTCGGCGAGTTCCTGGCGCGGTTTCGCGGCCGGCTGCAATCGCTCTCGTCCTCGCAGGATCTGGTCACATCCTCCAACTGGCGGGGAGCGGCGTTGCAGGAGCTCGTCTCTGGCCAGGTCGGCCGCTACAGCAGCGATCTGGCCAACAGTCTGCGGTTCGCGGGCGAAAATCCCTATCTCAACCCCAATGCCGCCCTGCATATCGGCCTGGCGATGCATGAGCTGGCCGTGAATTCCGTGAGCTACGGCGCGCTGTCGCGGCCGGAGGGCCATGTCGAGGTTCGCGCCAGGCTCGAGACCGAAAACGGAACCTCGCCCAACCTTCTGCTGACCTGGACGGAGGCGGTCGACGACGCGCCGCGCAATGAGAAGCGCTTCGGCAGCGTGGCGCTGGAACGCGTCGTGCCGATGTCGCTGAATGGCTCAGCGACGCTGGAAATCGGCAAGGACCGCATGGAATACCGTCTCACCGTCCCGCACGGGAATTTCGAGACGGATTGATGGTGCCGCCGATGGCGTGAGAGCAATTCCAGGAAAGTGTGCAACGGGTCAGGCTAATGCGTGTCGCGCAAAAGTGTGCAGTGGGTTTTGCGATAACGACATGCATGAAAACAAAGCCTTGAGGCGCGTCGCCTGAATCCGCTTCAGCGCGACACGCTTTAGGCGCTTCGCCGTAGCTGTCCGTCCGGAATTGCGTCAAAACGGAGAGGGAGCGCTTTGCCGGCGGAGGCCCTTAACCGGCTGTTCACCATAAAGTCCGATCCTGTGCTCCCGGCTGACGATGCGCCGGAAACCCATCCGCGCCCCGGCGCGACCTGGGGAGACTGAAATGATGGTTGCCGACATGAACAGGCTGGAGCAGGCCGCCCGCGTCTCGATGAGCGGCTTCCAGGATGCCGAGCCGCCGCCGGCGTCGCGGTCGTCGCATCTTTCGCTCCGCCTGGGCGCGATCGCGCTTCTGGCCGCCGTGGCCCTGACCGCGGCCTCGCAACTGCTCTGACCCCGCATGCGGCTTTGACGCCCAGACTTCAGCGCGCCGCCATTTCGCGCGGAGCGCTTCAAGCTCCGGCCCCGGAACTTTTGTTCGCCGAGATTCGTTGTTGGCGGCGAGAGGTTTGGAGCCATGGAACACATCGCCGCATTGCTCTTCGTCGTCGGCTGTTCGAGCACGATGGCCGATTGCCGGGAACTCGAAGTGCCCGTCAGCGTCTTCGAGACGGCGCAGGCCTGCGTCGCCGAACGGCCATTCGCCCTCGGCGCCCTGCAGGGCCAGGCCCCCCGCATCATCGGCAAATGCCTCGCCGTCGATCCCGCGCTGGAGGACGACTACGACCGGATCGTCTGGAACGTGCGGCCCGACGGCACGCTGGCAGCATCGCTGGAGGTGTCCGGCATGCTTGTCGCGTCGAACGGCGGGCGCTCCGAAAAAGACTATGTTAGGCAACAGTAGAATCTGGCAGGCAAAACAGGTTTTTTCATGCTAAACGGTCGCTGGCACTGCCGAAAGTGAGGACAAAATTGAGGAGCAATTCTATGCGGAAGATGATCATTGCCATGGTTGCTGTGGTCGCCGTCAGCGGCTGCACCACGACCGAGCAGGACGTTGTCGGCGGCGGCCTGATCGGCGCCGGTGTGGGCGGCCTGGTCGGCGGCAGCAAGGGTGCGCTGATCGGCGCGGCCGTCGGCGCCGGGTCGGGCCTCTTGGTTCGCAACCTTCGCAACGGCTACTGCGTGTATCGCCGCCATGACGGCACGACCTACCGGGCCCGCTGCAACTAGTTCCTTAGCGAAGAGAACCGGAGGCGGGTAGCCGGCCTCCGGTTCTCTTCGAATTCAAATGGCTGACTCGCCAGCCGAGGGCTGTTGGCCCGCTCACGCGATCAGCGGGATCCTGATTTCCACCTTCAATCCATCGTCGTGATAGTCGCGCGCGATCGTGCCGCGCAATTCGCGTGTGACGTTGAGATCTATCAACTTGGTGCCGAAGCCGGTCTTGACTGGCGCTTCCAGTTCCGTCTGACCCGCCTCGCGCCAGTTCAGGACCAGCGTCCTCTCGCGGTCGCGGCCTTCGACGCTCCAGTCGACCTTGAGAGCCCAGCTTCCCTTGACCGAATTGGCCGAACCGCCGGCCTCGCCATATTTCAGCGCGTTGGTGGCGAGTTCATGAAAGGTCAGCCCGAGCGCCTGCGTCGTCGTCTCGTCCAGCAGCACTTTCGGCCCTGACAACACGCCTTCGGGAAGGTCCTTGCCGAACACCTGCCCGAGCTCGATGCGCAGCAGGTCGCCGAGATCGGCTTTCTGCCAGCGCGAGCGCGTGAGCATGTCCTGCGATGCCGCCATGGCCTGCAGGCGCGCCGAGAACGAAGCCGAAAACTCCTTGACGTCGGTGGCTTGCGAGGCCGTCTGCCGTGCGATCGCCAGCACGCGGGTAATCGAATTCTTGATGCGGTGCTTCATCTCCTGCAGGATCAGGTCCTTTTCCAGCAGGCTCTTTTCGGTCGCCTCGTGCAGCGCCGATTTCGCGTCATAGGCGCGTTCCTGATAGCGCGCCACCAAGGCGATGGCGCCGGCGAGCAGCAGCCCGAACAGCCCGAGCATCACCGGGATGGCGCGCGAGGACGGCGGCTCGAATGCGCTTGTCGGCCGAAACAACAAGGTCCACGGCTCGCCCGCCACGACGATATCGCGGCGTGCCAAAAGCTTCGCGCCGATGCGTTCCGCCGGCGGCGCCTCCGAACGGAACAGCAAATTGCCGGCCTCGGGCTTGCCGTCATAGACCTCGACATTGACCGGCAGCAGCGGCGAATGGCTGAGCGCGACCTGGAACAGGTCCTGCGCGCGGAAGGCAACGTAAAGAAAACCGGCCGTCGAGGAGCGGCTTGCATTGATGACGTCGGGCGCGGTTTCGACGTTCAGCCGCACGAAAACCAGGAATCCGGTGAAGGTCTGCGCCACGCCGGCGCCCTGGCCGAGCTGGACCATGCCGCTCGCATGCTGCTGGTCATCCGCCATCGCCTCTTCGATCGCCGCGCGCCGTACCGGCTCGGTGAACATGTCGAAACCGATGATCGACTGGTTGGACGTGTCGAGCGGCTCGAACAGCACGATCGGCGTTCGCCATTGCTGCGTCGTGGCGGGATAGATCGGATGCGCCGACCCATGGTCGTGCAGGATGTCGCGTTCCACCGCCGCCTCGTCGCCGGTCTTGGCGAGCCTCAGGAAGCCGATGCCGCGCAGCCCCGCGAAACTGTCGTCGATGTCGAGCGCGGTGAAGAAGGCCTTGAATTCGCCGCGCGAGATGTCGCCGTTGCGGGCATCGAACAGCGCCTGCGTCGAACGCAGCAGCGACAGATGCAGGTCGATGCGGCTCTCGATGCGGCTCAGCGCGTCATCGGCGGTACCCTCGAACTTGATCCGAGCCGCCTCTTGCGTCGCGAAATAGGCAAACCCCGCCATCGTCAGGCTGATCAGCGCGACGGCGACGAAGGCAACGATCGGAAAGAGCTTCTTCAAATCAAGGATGCGGCCCGTGGACGGTCGACGACCTTTATGGGCAAGTCTCCGCGCCAACACAATGGCGCGGTCAAATCATCACTGCGGCTGGTACATCACGCAGTCGTTAATTAGCCGGCTACTATCATGCCGCTATCTTCAGCGCGCCTGGACCCGGAATGGCGCCTGGCGGGCATTTGCCCAGGATGATCATTCCGAGCACCTCGTCCTGGGTGACGTCGGTGGTGCGCGCGGTCCCGACCACCTGGCCGTTCTTCATCACGCAGACCCGGTCGGCGAGCTCGAACACGTCGTGGATGTCGTGGCTGATCAGAAAGATGCCGATGCCGTCGGCCTTGAGTTGCTTGACCAGTTCGCCGACTTGCGCCGTCTCTTGCGGACCGAGCGCCGCCGTCGGCTCGTCCATGATCAGGATGCGGGCGTTGAACAGGATCGCGCGCGCGATCGCCACCGACTGCCGCTGTCCGCCCGACAGCTTGATGACCGGCTCCTTGAAGCGCTGGAAGCGTGGATTGAGGCGGCCCATCACCTTGCGCGCCTCGGCTTCCATGGCGACGTCGTCCAGCGTGCCCCAGCCCGTCATCAGCTCGCGGCCGAGGAACAGGTTGGCGGCGGCATCGACATTGTCGGCCAGCGCCAGCGTCTGGTAGATCGTCTCGACGCCATATTTCTTTGCATCGCGCGGATTGGAGATCGAAGCCTCCTCGCCATTGATGAATATCTGCCCGCTGTCGCGCTTGTAGGCGCCGGACAGGATCTTGATCAGCGTCGATTTGCCCGCGCCATTGTGGCCGAGCAGCGCCATCACTTCGCCGGGGAAAAGATCGACCGAGGCGTCGTCGACGGCGCGGATGCCGCCGAAGGCGATCGAGATGTTGCGCATGTCGACCAGCGGAACGCCGGCGGGAGCGATTTTGTCAGCCATGATCCTTCTCCTCCCTATAGCCCATGCTTGAGCATGGTCTCGTCCGAAAACCGGTTTCCACTTTTCGGCATCATGCTCAGACGCGCTTGCGATAGATGGTGTCGAGCCAGACCGCGACGACCAGCACGGCGCCGACGACGATGCTCTGCAGCGGCGAATCGACGCCGAGCAGCACCATGCCGGACTGCAGCGACTGCATCAGCAATGCGCCCAGCATGGCGCCGAGCACGGTGCCGGAACCGCCGGCGAGCGACGTGCCGCCGATGACTGCCGCGGCAATGACCAGCAGTTCGTCCAGCGTCCCCAGCACATTCGTCGAGGAGTTCTGCCTGGCCGACGAGATCGCCGCCGCGATCGTCGCCAGCACGCCCATGATCATGAACACCTTCATGGTGATCCAGCGCGTGTTGATGCCGGCGAGATTGGCTGCTTCCGGATTGCCGCCGATGGCGAAGACGTAGCGGCCAAAGCGCGTGCGCTTGGTGACGAAGGTCATGATCAGGCCGACGGCAACGGCCATCAGCACCGGAATGGCGATGCCATGCGCGATGAACAGCCCGCCTTCGGGAACGGTGATGTTGTTGGCGGCGGCGTAGCGGTTCACGATGCCGACCGGCCACGGATAGGAATTGGCGAGCCACACCGCGCCCAGGATGACCGCGCAGGTGACCGTGGCGAGCAGCGTCTCGGCCCAGACCGGACGCAGCGGGAAGCGGAAGCGCTTGCGCTGCACGCGGCCGTTGAAATGCATGAAGATAACCGCCAGGCAGGCGACGATGCCGACGGCCCAGCTCCATCTGGCGCCGATCGAGCCCGCCGGGCCGCCGCCCATCAGCTGGAAGGTGGCGTCGAGCGGCGCCACCGTCTGGCCGCTGGTGACCCACCAGGCAGCGCCACGCCATACCAGCAATCCGCCCAGCGTCACGATGAAGGCCGGCACTTCGAGATAGGCGATGATGAAGCCCTGGAAGGCGCCGATGATGAGGCCGAGCGCCAGGCCGATCAGCAATGCCAGCACCCAGATCCACGGATTGCCCAGCTCAAGCCCGACGAAGCGCACCAGGAAATGCACCTGGGCAAAGCCCATGACCATGCCGATTACCCCTTCGGCCGATCCGACCGACAGGTCGATGTTGCGCATGACGATGACCAGCACCATGCCGGAGGCCATGATCGCCACGGCCGAAGTCTGCACCGACAGGTTCCACAGGTTGCGCGGCGTGAGAAACGTGCGGCTGTCGAAGTCGAGCGGATTGACGCCGAGGCGCAGGCTGGAAATCACATGCAGCCCGATCCAGATCAAGAGCAGCGCGCCGATCATGCCGAGCATGCGGGTGTCGAGCTCGGTCGCCTTCAGGAACCGGGCGACGGCGCCGAGTTCCGACGCGCGCGCGGTGTCCGCCGGTTGGGTAGACGTCGTGTCGGTCATGATTTCCTCCCGCCGGCCTGCCCGTCTGGCGCGGATGCCTGGCCAAGCCTAGAAGCTATCCGCCAGAGGCGGAAACACAAATCTTTTTGAGAAAACGCCGCGGCTTTCAGGCCGCGGCGCAGGGATTTTGATCGAGAGCCGGCAGACTTAGTTGCAGGCCTTGACGCTACCGGCGGCAACGCCCGCGCAGACTTCGTCCTTCTTGATCCAGCCGGCGTCGATGACGACGTTGAGATTGTCCTTGGTGATCGCGATCGGAGTCAGGAACAGCGACTTGACGGTGTTGCCGCCGGGCGTCGTGAAGTCCTTGGCGCCGGCGATGTCGCCCATCTTCTTGCCGTCGGCGAGCTGCGAGGCGATCTCGGCGGCGTTCTTGCCGAGCTCGCGCGCGTCTTTCCACACCGACACGGTCTGCGTACCGAGCGCGATGCGGTTGAGCGCCGCGTGGTCGCCGTCCTGGCCCGAGACCGGAACGGTGCCGGCCAGGCCTTGCGCCGTCAGCGCCGCGACGACGCCGCCTGCGGTGCCGTCATTGGCCGCCACGACCGCGTCGACCTTGTTGTCGTTGGCGGTCAGGAACTGCTCCATGTTCTTCTGCGCGTTGGCGGGCAGCCAACCGTCGGTATAGGCCTCGCCGACATTCTTGATCTTGCCGCTGTCGATCGCCTCCTTCAGCACTTCCATGGAGCCCGAGAACAGGAAGTCGGCGTTCGGATCGGCGCCCGAGCCCTTGATGAAGACATAATTGCCTTCCGGCTTGACCTTGAACACCTCGCGGGCCTGCATGCGGCCGACTTCCTTGTTGTCGAAGGTCAGGTAGAACACGTCCTTGTTCTCGATCAGGCGGTCGTAGCCGACGACCGGAATGCCTTCATCGAGCGCCTTCTGCACCGCCGGGCCGATTGCCGAGGCATCCTGCGCCAGGATGATCAGCGCGTTGGCGCCTTGCGAGATCAGGCTTTCGACGTCGGTCAGCTGCTTGCCCGGATTGGACTGCGCATCGGCCGAGATATACTTGTCGCCGGCGGCCTCGATGGCGGCCTTCATCGCCGCTTCGTCGGTCTTCCAGCGCTCTTCCTGGAAATTCGACCACGACACGCCGATCACCTTGTCCTTCGCCTCGGCGACCGACACCAGCGTCAGCGACACGGCAACGCCCGCCAGAATGGCGGCTGCGAATTTCTTCATGATATCCTCCCTGCGCCTGTGCGGCGCGACCCAGACTGGCCCGAAGGCCGGCATAGAGGCTTTTTTTCGAGCCTCAAAAAAATAGTGATCCAGCAAAACGACGCTGTCAACTGCGATTCTGATGGGTTTTGATGGGTCAGGGCATTTTTTTCGACATCCGCAATAAATAATGACACAGGCTGCGGCTTCTGCCACTATCCCTAGCATGTCACCGACAGGCCATGGCATCATCATCACAAGGCCGCGATGACTGGGAGGACGTGCGAGACGATGTCGGTCGGAATCCGTCACGACGATTTGCGCCGGCGCAACCGCGCCATGGTGATTTCGGCCGTGCGCCGCGCCGGCCAGCCCTCGCGCACGGAGATTGCTGCCACCACCGGGCTCAGCCACTCGACCATTTCGGCGATCTCCGCCGATCTGATCCAGGAAGGCATTCTCACCGAAAGCAAGGCCAGCGAGCCGACGGCGTTGAAACGCGGCCGGCCGCAGATCGGTCTGGCGCTGAACCCCGAAGCCGCCGCGGTGCTGACCGTGGTGCTGTCGCTGAACTTCCTGTCGGTCGCCGTGATCGATTATGCCGGCCAGGTGGTTGCCGAGGAGCAGCAGCGCCTCGACACGCTCGTCATGCCCCGCGACGAGCTGATCGGCGAATGCATGGCGATCGTGCGGCGCCGGCTGCGGGATCCCGACCTCGACGTGGGCAGCGTCGCCCGCATCGCCATGGGCATTCAGGGCATCACCGATTCCCATTCACGCGCCATGCTGTGGTCGCCGATCACGCCGCTGACCGACATCCCTTTCGCCGACCTCCTCGAAAGGGAATTCGGTATTCCCGCCACCATGGAGAACGACTGCAACATGATGGCGGTGGCGCTGCAATGGCGCGATCCCGAGCGCTATCGCGACGACTTCATCGCCATCCTGCTCTCGCACGGTATCGGCATGGGCCTGGTGCTGAAGGGCGCGCTGTTCAGCGGCACGCATTCCTCCGGCGGCGAGTTCGGCCATATGATCCATCGTCCGGGCGGCGCGCTTTGCCGCTGCGGCCGCCGCGGCTGCGTCGAGGCCTATGCCGGCAATTACGCGATCTGGCGCAGCGCCATGGGAATAAGCGAGGATGCCACGCCGACCGACGTCGGCGACGCCGATATGCGCGCGCTGGCCGCAAAAGCCCGGCAGGAGGACGGACCCGAGCGGGAGGCTTATCGCCGGGCCGGCGAAGCACTCGGTTTCGGCCTCGGCAGCCTGTTCGCCCTTATCGACCCGGCGCCTGTCGCCATGGTCGGCGTAAGCGCGGCCGCCTTCGACCTGATCGAGCCGGCGCTGCGAGAGGCGATCGCCCAGACCGCCGGCGGCCAGCACTCGGAATCGATCTCCTTCGACACCGAGCCGAACGAACTGCCGCTTATCCGCGAAGGCTGCGCCATGCGCGCGCTGACCTTCGTCGATCAGGAGATTTTCGCGCCGGGGGTGCAGGCCAGAGCGGGGGCCGGGAAGAACGTGGCCTAAGCGAACATGGCGCTGAAGCCGCGAATCGCACCAACGTTGGAGATTGGCCGAAGCCACCGCGACTTCGTCATTCCAGGGCGGAGCAGGGAGCGAAGCGACGCGCGCAGACCCTGGAATCCATGCCGTTACCTCGATCGTAGGGTGCAGCGGTGCAGAGTTCTGCGCCATAGCGGCGCGTGGAAGTCACGGCATGGATCCTCGGGTCTGCGCTGCGTCGCTACGCTCCTTGCTCCGCCCGTGGATGACGAAGCACAAACGTCTCGGCTACCCACCAACGTGGTTGTTGGAAGCGCCTGACCCGTCAGGGCCCTCGGGACCTAATCCTCCCTGATCGCGTACCCCGCCCCGCGGATGGTGCGGATGACGTCTGGCATCCGGCCGTTGTTGACCGCCTTGCGCAGGCGCCCGACATGGACGTCCACGGTGCGCTCGTCGATATAGATCGTCTCGCCCCAGACATTGTCGAGCAGCTGGCTGCGCGAGAACACGCGGCCGGGATGACGCATCATGAATTCGAGCAGGCGGAACTCGGTCGGGCCGAGCCTGATCTCGCTCTTCTTGCGGTAGACCCGGTGCGATTCGCGGTCGAGCACGATGTCGCCGACCTTGAGCACGCTGGACAGCACCTCCGGCTTGGCGCGGCGCAGCAGCGCCTTGACGCGCGCCATGAACTCCGGCGTCGAGAATGGCTTGACCAGATAGTCGTCGGCGCCGGTCGAGAGGCCGCGCACGCGGTCGCTTTCCTCGCCGCGCGCCGTCAGCATGATGATCGGCAGCCGCTCGGTCTCGGGCCGCATCCTGAGACGCCGGCAGAGCTCGATGCCGGAAACCGCCGGCACCATCCAGTCGAGCACGAGCAGGTCGGGAACGTTTTCCTGAAGGCGGATTTCGGCCTCGTCGCCGCGGGTCACCACTTCGACCTGGTAACCCTCGGATTCGAGATTGTAGCGGAGCAGCACCCCCAGCGGCTCCTCGTCCTCCACCACCATGATGCGTGGCGCGATCATTGGGGTAACCTTTTCGTCAGGCCGCCGGCGCCGACATTGCGGTCTCGTCCTGCTTCGGACGATTGGCGGGCAATTGCGTGCCGGTCAGCACATAATAGGCGTTCTCGGCGATGTTGGTCACATGGTCGCCGATGCGCTCGAGGTTCTTGGCGCAGAACAGAAGATGCGTGCAAGCGGTGATGTTGCGCGGGTCTTCCATCATGTAGGTCAACAGCTCGCGGAAGACGGACGTGTATTTGACGTCGATGCGCTCGTCGTCGTTGCGAAGCTTGGCCAGCACCGTGGCATCGCCCACCATATATTCCTGGATCACGGCCTGCACCTGGATCAGCACCAGCTGCGCCATCGAATCGATCGAATGCGTGAGGTCGCGCGGCGCGGCGCTGACGCCGACCGAGCCGACACGCTTGGCGATGTTCTTGGCGAGATCGCCGATGCGTTCGAGGTCGCCCGCCATGCGGATCGAGCCGACCACGTTGCGCAGGTCGTCCGCCATCGGCTGCCGCTTGGCGATCAGCGTGATGGCGCGGTCGTCGAGCTCGCGCTGACGAGCGTCCATGATGGCGTCGTCGGAGACGACGCGCTGCGCCAGCGCATTGTCGGTCTCGAGCAGCGCCCTCGTCGCACCGCCGACCATGGAGCTGGCGAGATCGCCCATGTCGTTGATGAGCCGGCTGATCTGCCTGAGATCCTCGTCGAAGGAGGCGACGGTATGTTCGGCCATGATGATGTCCTCGTATGAACTCAGCCGAAGCGGCCGGTTATGTAGTCCTGCGTGCGCTTCTCGCGAGGCGAGGTGAAGATCTTCTCGGTCCGGTCGAACTCCACCAGCTCGCCCAGATACATGAACGCCGTCTGCCGCGACACACGCGCCGCCTGCTGCATGTTGTGGGTGACGATGACGATCGTGTAGTCGGCCTGCAACTCGTCGATCAGTTCCTCGATCTTGGCGGTCGACAGCGGATCGAGCGCCGAGGCCGGCTCGTCGAGCAGGATGACCTCGGGCTTCACCGCCACGGTGCGGGCGATGCACAGGCGCTGCTGCTGGCCGCCCGAGAGGCTGAGGCCGCTGGCGTTGAGCTTGTCCTTGACCTCGGTCCACAGCGCGGCGCGCTTCAGCGCCTGCTCGACGCGGCTATCCATCTCGGCCTTGCTGATCTTCTCATAGAGCCTGACGCCGAAGGCGATGTTCTCGTAGATCGACATCGGGAACGGCGTCGGCTTCTGGAACACCATGCCGATCTTGGTGCGCAGCAGGTTGAGGTCCTGCGAGCGGTCGAGGATGTTCTTGCCGTCGAGCAGCACCTGGCCCTCGGCGCTCTGCTTCGGATAGAGCTCGTAGATGCGGTTGAGCACGCGCAGCAGCGTCGACTTCCCGCAGCCCGACGGGCCGATGAAGGCTGTGACGCTGCGCTCGGGCAGGGACAGGTTGATGTCCTTCAGCGCCTTCGACTGGCCATAGTAGAAATTGAGGTTCTTGACCTCGATCTTGGCCTTCTCGACGGTCGTGTCGGCTGCGTTCAGGTCGGTGGACAACATCGGTTTCATCTGTCCTCTCTGCGTCCGGTTAGGCTGCGGGCGATGATGCTCAGCCCGAGAACCGTCAGGGTGATTATGAGTGCGCCCGTCCAGGCCAGTTGCTGCCATTCCTCGTAAGGGCTGAGAGCGAACTGGAAGATGGTCACCGGCAGGCTGGCCATCGGCGCATTGAGATTGCTCGACCAGAACTGGTTGTTGAGCGCGGTGAAGAGAAGCGGCGCCGTCTCGCCGGAGATGCGGGCGATCGCCAGCAATATGCCGGTGACGATGCCCGACATTGCCGCGCGGTAGGCGACGGAGCGGATCACCACCCAGCGCGGCGCGCCGATGGCGGCGCCTGCTTCGCGCAGCGCATTGGGCACAAGATTCAGCATGTCCTCGGTGGTGCGCACCACGACGGGGATCACCAGGATCGACAGCGCGACGGCACCGGCAATCGCCGAGAAATGCCCCATCGGCCGCACCATCAGCTCATAGACGAACAGGCCGATGATGATCGATGGCGCCGACAACAGGATGTCGTTGATGAAGCGCACCACCGTCGTAAGCTTCGAGAAGCGGCCATATTCGGCCATGTAGGTGCCGGCCAGCACGCCGATCGGCGTGCCGACGACGATGCCGATGATCGTCATGACGATGCTGCCGTAGATGGCGTTGAGCAGGCCGCCGGCGTCGCCGGGCGGCGGCGTCATTTCAGTGAACACCGCCAGGTTCACCCCGGAGAGCCCCTTGTAGAGCAAGGCGCCGAGGATCAGCGCCAGCCAGGCGAGGCCAATGCCGGCCGCGACGACGCACAGCGCCATCATCACGGCATTCTTGCGTTTGCGGCTTTGGTGAAGCGATGCGGCAGTCGACATCGGTCAGGCTCCCGTGCGGCTATCGATGCGCAACAGCATGTAGCGTGCGAGCGCGAGGATGATGAAGGTGATGATGAACAGGATCAGGCCGAGCGATACAAGCGAGGATGTATAGAGATTGCCGTCGGCTTCGGTGAATTCGTTGGCGATGGTCGCCGAGATCGTCGTGCCCGGCGCAAACAGCGAGGCGCTGATGCGGTGCGCGTTGCCGATGACGAAGGTAACCGCCATCGTCTCGCCGAGCGCGCGGCCGAGGCCGAGCATGACGCCGCCCATGATGCCGACGCGGGTATAGGGGATGGTCACGCGCCGGGTCACTTCCCAGGTCGTGCAGCCGATGCCGTATGCCGATTCCTTCAGCACCGCCGGCACCGTGTCGAACACGTCCTTGGTGATCGAGGTGATGAAGGGCAGCACCATGATGGCAAGGATCAGCGACGAGGTCAGCAGGCCGATGCCGTAGGGCGGGCCGGCAAACAGGCTGTTGAGGCCGGGGATGCCTTTGAAGAGCCAGATGACGAAGGGCTGGATCGTCGTCTGCAGGAACGGCGCGAACACGAACAGGCCCCAGATGCCGTAGATGATCGAGGGAATGCCTGCGAGCAGCTCGACCGCGATGGCGATCGGGCGCCTGAGCGGCCGCGGGCAGAGCTCGGTCAGGAAGATGGCGATGCCGATGCCGATCGGCACAGCGATGAGAATGGCGATGGCCGAGGTGACGATGGTGCCGTAGATGGGCGCCAGGGCGCCGAAATTCTCGGTGACCGGGTTCCAGGATTCGGTGGTCAGGAAGGAGAAGCCGAACTTCGACAGCGCCTCCCACGAGCCGGCGACCAGCGAGATCGCGACCCCGCCGAGCAGAACCAGCACGAGGATGGCGGAAAGGCGCGTGGCCGTCCGGAATGCCATGTCGGTGAAGGCGAAGCGGCGCACTGTCGCTTCCCTGGTCCGCAGGGCGGACGATGTCGCGGCGTCGGAAACGGCTGTCATTTAGCCCCTCGCATTTCGAAAGAGACAGGAGGGCGCCGGAGACGCCCTCCTTATTCGCTAGGAATTACATGCCGGAGTAGAGCGGCTTGCCGCTCGCGTCGACGATGTCCTTGCCCCACATTTCCTCGACGCTCTTCACGACCGCGTCGGGCATCGGAACGTAGTCCAGGCCCGCGGCCAGCTCGTCGCCCTTGGCATAGGACCAGGCGAAGAACTTGAGCGCTTCGGTCGTGGCCGCGGTGTCGTCGGGCTTCTTGTAGACGAGGATCCAGGTGGCCGACGTCATCGGCCAGGATTCAGCACCGGCCTGGTTGGCCAGGATGACGCCGTAGCCCGGCTGCGAGCTCCAGTCGGCATTGGCCGCGGCGGCCGAGAACGCGGCGGCGGTCGGCTCGACCTTCTTGCCGTCCTTGTTGACCAGGTCGGTGTAGGTCAGCTTGTTCTGCTTGGCATAGGCGTATTCGACGTAACCGATCGCGCCGCCGGTCTGCGAGACGTTGTTGGCGACGCCTTCATTGCCCTTGGCGCCGATGCCCACCGGCCATTCGAGCGCGGTGTTGACGCCGACCTTCGACTTCCAGTCGGCGCTGACGTCGGCCAGGTAGTAGCTGAAGTTGAACGTGGTGCCTGAGCCGTCCGAACGGTGGACGACGGCGATCGCCTGGTCGGGCAGCTTGGCGTCGGGGTTGAGCTTCTTGATCGCTTCGTCGTTCCAGTTGGTGATCTTGCCGGCGAAGATGTCGGCCAGCGTCGCACCGTCGAGCACCAGTTCGCCCGGCTTGATGCCTTCGAGATTGACGACCGGAACGATGCCGCCCATCACCATCGGGAACTGCGCGAGCCCGGTGGAGTCAAGATCCTCGCCCTTCAGCGGCGCGTCGGAGGCGCCGAAGGTCACGGTCTTGGCCTTGATCTGCTTGATGCCGCCGCCGGAGCCGATCGACTGGTAGTTGAGACCGATGCCGGTCTCCTTCTTGTAGGCGTCGGCCCACTTCGCATAGATCGGATAGGGGAAAGTGGCGCCGGCGCCGGAGATATCGGCTGCCATTGCGGCGGAGATGCTAAGGGTTGATGCCGCAGCCATTGCAATCGCAACGGCCGCCGAGCGGATGAAATGTCTCATGTGGCCTGCTCCTGTTCGGAAGATGGTCTTTCGGCACCCGTTCTATAGGCGCCCGGTGAGCGCAATAGCCTTCGATTATTACAGTCGCATGACAGTTTCGTGTCAGCCCGGTAACGCCTGAACGGGGATGCTCGGAAGGGTCCGCGCCGGCCTCGAAGGGCTGGCCGGAGTTTGCCGCGGGAATCAGTAACTTGTCTGACTTTTGAAACAAAATTTATCCCGGCGGCCGGATGACGGCCGCCGGGAAATAAAATCCGGACGAGAGTGCGTTGCCTGAATGCCAGAGCGGATCATGGCCTGGCCATCGCCGAAAACAGGTCCGTTGGGGTAGAGTCGACGCTGTTTCTTGTTGGCGGTCGCTGCTCCCGCCCGTAACCGAAGAGCGGAATCAATGTCATGATTGTCCGAGCTTGGCGTTTGCTTTGGTATGGTGCGATCGCACCATACGCATGCGTCAACGCCTTGCGCCCGCCAGCCGGCTAAAATCCGCCTTGCCTCTTGATTTCGCGCAGTTCCGGGACGGACGGCTACGCGAAGGCGCCGGAGCCTGAGCGTTTCACGCTTTTCCCGATATTGCTCTAACCTGCGTTGCGCCGGGTCTCGACGTCCGAGCCCAGCCATCGCTCGAGTTTTTCGAGCAGCGCCCGCGGACTGATCGGCTTCGGCAGGTAATCGTCCATGCCGGCCTCCAGGCAGCGTTCGCGGTCGCCCTTCAGCGCATGCGCGGTGACGCCGACGATCGGCACATGCGTGCCCATGTCCTCCTCGAGCCTGCGGATGGCGCCCGTCGCCTCCAGCCCGTTCATTTCCGGCATCGACACGTCCATCAGGATCATGCGCGGATTGAGCCTGCCGAAGGCGTCGAGCGCCTTGCGGCCGTTGCCGACGATCTCGAAGCGGTAACCGGTCTCGCCGAGGATCTGGGTGAACACCATCTGGTTCACCTCATTGTCCTCGGCGACGAGGATGTCGAGCCCGCGCTCCGCATCGGCAGGGCGTGGACGCGCCCGCGCCGGCGGCGGCTGCAGCATGGCACGGTCCGATGCCGCCGTCTGCGCCGGAGCGGCTTGCGGGGAGCTGCCGGCGCCAATGGCGGGTTGCGGCTGCGCGGCCGTGCTGCTGTGGCGGTGGCGCTGGATGGTCGAGACCAGCGTTTCCAGGAGAATGGAGGAGCGCGCCGGCTTGATCAGTTGCGCATCGATGCCGAGGTCGCGATAGGCCGTGCCGGCAAGCGACTGGTCGACCGAGGTCAGCATGATGATGGGCGTATGCGCCAGGCCCGCCGTGTTGCGCACGATGCGCGCCATCTCGGCGCCGGTCATGCCGGGCATCTGATAGTCGAGCACCACGCAATCGACCGGCACGCCATAGGCGGCGGCGGCAATCAGCACCTTCAACCCCTCCGCGCCGCTTTCGGCCGCGCAGGAATCGAACGTCCACGACGCCATCTGCTCGCTCAGGATCGAGCGGTTGACGGCGTTGTCGTCGACGATGAGCACGCGCGCGCCGGTGACATCGACCGGCATGATGCGCTGCCCGCCCTGCTCGGCCCTGGGCAGCGTGACGGTGAACCAGAAGGTCGAGCCCTTGCCTTCGGCGCTGTCGACGCCGATCTCGCCGCCCATCATCTCGACCAGCCGCGAGGTGATGGCAAGGCCAAGCCCGGTGCCCTCATGCCGCCTGGTCGAGGAGGTGTCGACCTGGCTGAATTTCTCGAACACCAGCTTCAGCTTGTCTTCCGGAATGCCGATACCGGTATCCGTCACGGAAATGGTGAGCTTCGTGCCCGCGGGGACCCGGTCGCCCGTCACGTCGACCAGGACATGGCCCTCGTCGGTGAACTTCACGGCGTTGCCGAGCAGGTTGGTGACGATCTGCCTGATCCGGCCGACATCGCCGACGAACTGGCCGTCGAGCCCCGGCTGGACACGGACGATGAGCTCGAGGTCCTTCTCCTTGGCGCGCGTCGACACCAGCGTCGCCACATCCTCTATCGCCTCGGCGAGATTGAAGGGCGCCGGGTCGAGCACCATCTGGCCGGCATCGATCTTGGAGAAATCGAGGATGTCGTTGATGATGGTGAGCAGCGCGTTGCCGGATTTGACGATGATGTCGGTGAACGTCTTCTGCTTCGGATCGAGGTCCGACTTTGCCAGCAGCTCTGCCATTCCAAGAACCCCATTCATCGGCGTGCGGATCTCGTGGCTCATATTGGCGAGGAATTCCGACTTGGCCCGGTCGGCGAGCACGGCGCGCCGGCGCGCCTCGCTGAGCTCGGCCTCGCGCTGCTTGAGCTCGGTGATGTCGGTGGTGGAGCCGATCAGATAGAGCGAGCCGTCAGAGGCGATCATCGCGCCCTTGCGGGCGAACTGGTGCCTGACGCTGCCGTCCGGCATCGTCACCGTCTCTTCGATCTCCTGCGTCTCGCCGGTGCGCAGCACGGCCAGGTCGCTGGCGACGAAGGCTTCGCCGTCCGCGCCGAAAATCTCGACATCGGTCTTGCCGACGGCTTCTTCCTTGCTGAAGCCGGTGAGATCGCACCAGCCCTTGTTGACGTAGAACTGCCTGAGGTCCGAGCGCTTGGCGTAGATCGACACCGGCACGTTGTCGATGAGGCTGCGGAACACCTCGTTCTCGCTCATGCTCTGCCGGAGCGCCTGCTCGCGCGCCTTGACGTCGGTGATGTCGGTGCTGGAGCCGACCAGATGCACGGAGCCGTCGATCGCCACCAGCCGGCTCTTGCGCGTCATCAGCTGCCGGACCGTGCCGTCGCGGTGGGTGACGGCCTCCTCGATCTCGCGCCCCGAGCCGGTCGCCACGACGTCGGTGTCGTCATTGCTGAAACCGTCCGCCTCTTCCGACGCGAAAAGCTCGCGATCCGTCTTGCCGAGCACCTCGTCCTTGGCGAAGCCGGTCAGCGCGCACCAGGCCTTGTTGACGAATTCAATGCTGAGATCGTCGGCCTTGATGAAGGCGGCCACGGGCAGCTCGTCCATCACGTGCCGGTAGAGGTCGATCTGGCGCATGGAGTCGCGCAACGCCTTCTCGCGCGTCTTGATGTCGGTGATATCGACGCGCACGCCGATGAACGTCCCGTCGTCGGTGCGCATGTCATAGACCTGGTACCAGCGCCCGTCGGCGTTGAGGCGTTCGTAGGCGGAGCTCGGCAAACGGTAGCGCGTGAGCATGGCGTCAAGCCAGCGTTCGGTGTCGACGCCATACAGACCGTCGATTTCGGCGTCGCCGCTCGAGCGGAAGTAGCCGACCGAATGGCCGAGAGACAACGCCTCGCGGAATGTGCGGCCCGGCTGCCAGGCCGGCTTCAGCGCCGGCAGCGTATCCTGCAGCTTGCGGTTGGCGAAGACGAAGCGATCGTCGCGATCGTAGATGATGACGCCCGCCGGCAGCGACTCCAGCACGGTGGCGAGGTTCCTGCGTGCGTCCTCCGCTTCTGTCTCGCGCTGTTTCATGTCGGTGATGTCGACATAGGAGATCAGCCGCTTGCCTCCGGGAAGCGGCGCCAGCGAGGCGATCAGTGTGCGGCCGTCCTTGCGCGGCAACTGCCTGGATCCCGCGGCTCCGGCTCGGATTTCGGCCTCCCGTTCGGCCACATGGCTTTGCCAAGCCTGTTCCTCGCCGCCGAACGGATCGGCGTCACGGCTGGCTTCCATGAGGTCGCGAAAGCGACTGCCGGCCGGAGCGCGCCGCGGATCGATCTTCCAGAAATCGTAGAATGCCCGGTTGACCACCTCGGCCCGCAATTCGGCATCGAGAACGATGACGCCGATCGGCATCGAATCGACCATCAGGCTCAGATTGGCAAGCGCCTCCGAAGTCCCGGCCATATCGTGGACGCCACCGAGAAAGGGCCCGTTGTCGCTCATATCCGCCTTGTTGAAGCTCCGCGCGCTGTCCGCCTCGACAGTTCCGTCCGTGTCCGCCATTCCTACCCCCAGGACCGAACCGTGCCGGTCCGTCGGCGGAATGTGCCCGACAAGCATTAACGATCCGCTAACCATAATGATTGCAACCGCCTGCCGCCGGTCCCGTTGAGCCAGATTCCGGTTGTGGCGCCGGCTGCGGTAATCCGCCCGTTGGCGATCGAGGCAACGACGCATTATAAGGTGCCTGAGGTGTTGCTAATGTTTGGTCGAATCGCGGCTTTCGTCCTGTGCCCGGCGCTGCTTGCAGCGGGCGGCTGCGTGCGCAGCGACGACGGCACGGTGATCGTTCCCAGCCGGATGGATGTCAGGCGTGTCTGGGACGAGGCGCCGCCGGGAACGACCGGGTCGCGGCAGATCGCGTCGGACGTCTTTCCTCTGCCGCCAGGCCCGCCGCCGGACCCGGCCGTCCGGCGCTACCCAAGGCGCGCTTCGATGACGCCATCCCTGAGCCAGGACCTGCCGGACGAGTCTTCCGGCGAGCAGAGACCCCTCGCCTGCAGGAATGTCGGCGAAAACGGCAAGCGCTACCGGGTCGTCTGCGAATAATGTTGCCTGGTCAAAACAGCCAGGCGGCCCTGCCGCAAGGTAGGGGGCGATGACCCGATCAATTCGCGGGGAAGAAGGCCGGCCCGACCACGCGCACCGGCTTTGCATCTGCTGGGACGAGCGCCTCGGGCTGCGCGATCGAGCTGGTCGCATCCGCTCCCGCGCCCTGAGCACCGCTCGATGGAATCTCCGAGACCGTGCCCATGTCCGGCCTTGATGTCGGCAAGGGAATGATGGCGTTTTCCATGTTGCGCGGCCTCACCGTGCGCGCCCTGAGCTCGGCCACCCGCTGGGAGTAGCGCTTGAGGTCGCAGCCCTTGAACTCGGCGGCATCGCGATAGCGGAAGGCGGTTGGGAGTTCGGTATAGGGCTTGCGCGTCTCGACCGCGACCATCTGGTCGGTCTCAAGGCTCGGATCGCTCAGCGTATAGAGATCGACACCCGCATCGTCGCAAATGTAGCGGCATTGATCGACCGTATCCTTGAGGTCCCCGCCTCGCGCGAATTGTGAATTCGGCGCAGGGAAGAAATAGCCGTCCGAGAGGCGAACGCAAAACAGCATCGCATTCCCACCATATGCCGGGGTGGAAGCCTCGGGGTTGGACGCCTGCTGCTGCGGCGCCTGCTGCCGCTTGGAAGCCCCCTGACAGCCAAGCGCCACGTATCTCGCCTGCAACCCGGAGGAGTCGCGGCCGGAATTGCCGATGCTGGCGATCCGGCGCTGCACCTCGGTCCGATTCCGGGCAAGATCCGCGCAGGCATTGAAGAAGCCCCCGACGGCGCCGACGGCGATGCAGCGGCGCTGCCTCTCCAGCCCCTGGATCGCGGCGAGCTGGCGCCGCAGTTGCCCAAGCTCGGGGCTCGCCGCGTCGCGGCCGCCGGACAGGATCTGGCTTCTCAGCGCCGAGCAAGAATCGGCATAAGAAACCTGCGTCATCGCCAAGATCGCCATGACCACCAGCAATGATATCTTAAGAAGCCGCAACCTCGTCATCGGGCGCCACCCCTGTTCGAAGATTTAATTGATACAAGCTAATTGAGAGATAACTCATATACACAAAGCTTAGCCGGGAACTCACCTATATGATCCAAGTGTTACGCTAAAGCTTGTGAAGCGAATATTACGCTTTCATTTCAAGATTGAGACAGTAGCCGAAAAACCATTTTCAGGTCGGCCAAAGCCGGGCCGCTGCGCGATCACGGACTGCTGATGAAACCTTTGACCGGCGATAAACGTTGTTGGCGTTGATGTGAGCCGCGCAGTGCAGAGGAGACTGAAGATGTCCATTCACTTCACCGTCTCTGGCTTGACCAGGAACCTGATCCATTCTCTTGGGCTGGATCATGAGCAGGCGCCGAGACCCCTTACCCCCGAACAAAGCCTTCTGCTGGATTGCTACCTGGCCGGGCAGATCCCGGACTCCGCCTGGAACGATTACGTCTTCGAGATGCCGGAATTGGAAAAACACGCCCAGGTCAGGCGCGCACGCGGTTGATTTGAGCGCGGCACGGCCGGACTCGGCGCCTTAGAGGACTTCCAGGAAAGTGCGAGTGGCTAAAGCGCGTCGCCTGAATCCGCTTCAGCGACGCGCTTTAGGTCTTCGGCGAGTTGAACTGCAGCGTGAAGACGTTTCCGGCAACGCCTTGCGCCAGCGACGGCGAAAAGCTGAGCGGCAGGCAATCGTTCAGGGCCTTGGTCGCCGCATCGACATAGGCCTTGCGCGTCTTGTCGTCGCCGCTGACATGGATGGCGGTCGTCCTCGGCGGCCCGATCAGCGTGCCGTCGCGCTTGAAGCTGAAGCTGAGAGTGACGGAGGAATTGTCGGAATTGGCCGGCGGTGTCCAACAGGCGAGCAACGCGGCGCCGACCTCGTTCATGCTGCTGAGCGACGCGGCGGCCGATGGAAACGGCGCGATCGACAGCGCGCCCGCCATCATCAAGGATCTTGCCATGTTCATCGCGGATTCCTCGTTGCCATCGCTCAACCGCCTGGCGGCATCGTACGACCCATGACGGAGATGACAATAGGCTTTCAGCCTGCCCGTCGGCGCCGCAATCATACTGTCGTGATTGCGGCGCGATGGCCGCGAAAAAAAGCAAAAGGCCGGCACGGAGCCGACCTTTCCCTTGCCTCGTCATGGCGCCAGTACATCCGTGGTCGCCGCGAGGACTGCGACCAGTAGACAGGCCTTAGGTAAACGAAACCTTAACCCCGAGGAACTGCTACGCCCTGGCCTGCGATTTCACATGCGCGATGTAGCCGCGCACGTCGCCGGCGGGTTCGGCATAAGCCTTGCCGAGCTTCTTCTCCAGCGCCGCCATATACTCGTTCGCCCATTTGGGCAGCACGTAGTCGATGACCGCCAGGAATTCGAGCGTTGCCGCCAGCCTTATATCGGCGATCGACGGGTTGTTGCCGCCGATGAACGGTTTGCCGTCGCGGAAGAAGGAATGAAACACCTCGAGCGGCTCCGCGATCGCAGCCATCGCCGCCTTCTGCGCTTCCGATTTCTTGTCGGGATGGGCGTCGCCGTGGCCGACCTCGCCGGCATATTGCGGGAAGCCGAGGGCCGGATACGTCGCGCGCGCGACATACGGATAAAGTGTGCCGACCAGATAGAACATGGCGCTGTCGATCATCGCCCGCTTGGCCGGCGCCTTCGGATAGAACTTATCCAGCCCGTGCTTGTTGGCGAGATACTGCATGATGGCGCAGCTTTCCCACAGCACGCCGCGCGGCAGGCCCTTATCCTCGATCATCGGCGTCAGATGCGCCGGATTGCGCGCCAGGAATTCGGGCGAACGCGTTTGGCCCCAGGCATCGGTCTCCGTCGGATCGAGCCCGGCCGCGCGCGCGAACACCCGCACCGTCATGTTGTTGACGCTAGGCCTCAGCACGCTGAGTTTCACGCCGGGCTTCTTGGCCGGCTTCGCTTTGGGCGCCGCTTTTGCCGCCGGCTTTGACGCCGCCTTGGCCGAAGCTTTGGCGGCCGGCCTGGCCGCCGCTTTCGGCACCGCCTTGGCCGCGGGTTTCTTTGCACTCTTCGCTGCAGCTTTTGCCATGTCGGTCCTCCCTCTGACCCGGTTAATAAGGATTTTTAGCCGCCCTGCTTTCCGACAGGGTTTCGCGTGCCCGCTCGACCAGCGCCTGGATGGCGTCGGCCAGATGCAGTTCGGCGATGTTGTAGTCGCCGCGCGCCACGCGGATCTTGTGCGCCTCCATCAGCACGTCTGCATGGGTGAAACCGGCCGGCGGTTCGAAGCGGTAGGAAGCAAGCTCGATCAACAGCCCCAGCGGATCCTCGAAATAGATCGAGTCCATGAAACCGCGATCCTTCACACCGCTGTGCTTGATGCCGCGCTCGTCGAGCCGCGCGACCGCCTGCAGGAAGGTGACCCGCGACACCGAGAACGCGATGTGGTGGACGCAGCCGATATCGGTCGGTGTCCGCCGCTTGACGGGGACCCGAGTCTCGTCGGTGAAGACCGTAATCAAACGCCCGTCGCCCGGATCGAAATAGAGATGGCTTTCGCTCGCCTTGTCGAGATTGGGCTGCTCGAAGATGAAAGGCATGCCGAGCACGCCCTCCCAGAAGTCGATCGAGGTCTGGCGCCCGGCACCGACCAGCGTAATGTGATGAACGCCTTGCGACTGCAGCTTCCGCATTGGCTCCTCCCCGCCTGCACTTGCGCCTTGCCGGTTTCCAGGTGCCTGGCCGCGCTCGGATCAGCCTCGGCACGCGACCACCGCCCGGTTCTCGTTGCGCTCCGCATTCCGCATCCTGTCGGATCGCGGCCGGAGCGCGATGAGGGGATGCTAATTCAATCCGGGACGTTACGCCAGAAGCGCCGCCGGGCCTTCACTGCGCTTGCGAGCCGGTGCCGCCGTCGGCGATGATGCGGATCGATCGCCGCTGTCCGGTTTGGATTCGGATGGCGGCCAGGCACTCACTCGATTCATGACCCCAGTTCTGCCCCTTGCAGGCGAAGTCGATCCCCGATCGGGGAACGATGCGCGGGCCTTTGTCGGTGGTGTTCACGACAAGCAAATCCGGATCATGCACGGTTGAAGGGAGTACGAGGCCTGATACCAAGCCGACGACAACGAGGATCAGGCAGCAACCGGATGCGATCAGGGCGGCAGTCGCCACCGGATGCATGGCAATCCACCCTGAGAACCCCGCCAGCGGCCGCAAGGAGCGGCTGTCCGTTGCATTCATCTGACTCAATCCACGCTTTACTTGCCGGTGTCGAAGCGCGCGAAGGCCTGTTGCACGCGCCGTCGACAGTCGGCTCGGACCACGTTCTATCGTGGCTCACGAAAGCGGAGCCATCCGGCGAAGGTCATGACCGACGGTGACAGAAGTCATGTGCCGCCGTAGGCGTCTCGATCCTCAGGTCAGGATCCACGCCACGGTCCTGCCGGCATCGGCCGGCACACCTCCGATTCCGGCGGACAGATGAGGCGAAATGGCACCGAGCGGCACATCCAGGATGTGCGCGATCGCCTTGAGGGTCCGGGTGGAGGCCGTCTTTCCGGAGCGCTCTATCTGCGACAGCATGCTCGGGGTTATTCCGGCTTGGGCGGCGAGTTGCCTTCCGCTCAGGCCGCGCAGGACCCTGACGGCGCGAACCGGGTTCTCGCCTGCCGCGATCCTGTCGAGGACGCGCTTGGGCAAAGGACTGTTGGGGGCAGGCTCGTCAAGCTCGCTCACACCCGCCATCGCGGTCCGCTTGAGTATGCGGAACTGGGATTCCGGCAGCACGACCATGCGCTCTTTCGAGCCTGGGTGCTTGATGAATTGGACGTTTAGCTTCATGGCGACCGGCGTTCGGGTTTGGCTTGCTGCGCGGCTCGAGACGGAGCCTCGATTACCTGAAAATAAAAAGCACGAAGATCAGAAATGAGATCGACAGGATCGCGGCTACGGACAGAAGCGCCAATATCTGAAAGCCGATCGGCAACTGCCGAAACCGTCTCCACGTCCACGGTTCCTTTTCCCAGTGCTGAAATCGCGGCAACCCCAGCTCCCTCGGTCTGAGCCCGTCGTGCCGGCGAACCGGACGAAGATCATCGTTTCAAACCACGTCGACAGGTTGCCGATGTCGACGACCTTCGACCTAGCCCCTTTGGCGGGGGCGTGACATCTGTCGAAAGTCAGGGGCGATGATGACGAAAGTCATATTCGTTTGCGGCCGGTTCGGGCTTACGTCAAAGTGGACTGCCGCGCCCTGCGGCTGTTTTTGCGAGAACGAATGATCGATATCGGCACAGAATTACTGCCGGCCGCGCAAGCGGAAGTCATCGGGCTTGCTGTTTTGCGGGCCGACAGGACAGTTCAGCAAAAAGTGGGGCGCCTGGTCGAGTGGCTCCCCGCCCTTGGAGCGGACTGCTGCCTGTGCACGCTCCTGGTCGGGATGGAGGCCGAGATGGCGGCCTTGTCCGAGGGACGCCGCGATCTGATCGCCTTGTCGGGCGTGCGGGCCGAATTGCCGGGGCTGGACCGTCCCGTCACCGCGGTCATCCTGTGGAATGGCGATCGATCGCACTACGTCGTGATCGCGATGCCCGACTTCACGGCGCGCCAGGCCGAGATCATGTTCGAAAGCGAGCGGCGCGCCCGACGCTTGATGGAACAGCAGCTCGAAGCCGCCAATTCCGAGGTGCGCTTCGCCTCGCTCGCCCGCACCCGCCTTCGCCTGGCGCGCGACCTCCACGACACGCTCGTGCATTCGATCGTCGCGTTGCTGACGCAAATCCGGCTGACCAGGCATTTCCTGGCGACCGATCCAGCCCGTGTTTCAGACGGGCTCGCAATTGCCGAGGAAGCCGCGATAACCGGCTTGGCGCGGGCGCGCGACGCCATCGCCCGGCTCAGGATGCCCGACGACCTCGAACCGGGTTCGGATGTCGAGAAGATGCTGTCGGACTTCGCGCAGCAGACCGGCATCGAGGTCTCCACGCAAATCGCTGACGGAGCCCGCCCCGGGCTGCAGGATCACGAGACGACGGTTCGGCGCATCGTCGGCGAAGCGTTGCGCAACGTCGAGGCGCATGCGAAGGCGCGACGGGTCCGGTTCGACGCGGCCGTGGAAAGAACCGAAGCTGGCGCAAACCTCATCGTCGATGTCCGCGACGACGGACGCGGCTTTGACGGGACCGTCCCCAAACAGGGACATTTCGGGCTGATTGGAATGGCCGAATTCGCCGAGCTCGCGGGGGGGCAATGCGCGGTGGAAAGCGCGCCGGGGGCGGGCACGCTGGTTCGGACATCCCTTCCCCTGACCGTGTCGGCAACGAACGACCGGTCCGGCATCGTGGGTGCGTAGAAAGTTGGGGGTGTAGCAAGATGACCGATCCGCGCCTGACATCCGAAAGGATACGCGTGCTGATCGCCGAGGATCAGACATTGATCCGGGAAGGCCTTGCCACGCTGCTTGCCCAGCAAAACGACGATTTCGAAATTGTCGGCGCCGCGGCCGACGGCGAGCAGGCGATCGAGTTCGCGCGCCGTTACCGCCCGGACGTCGTCCTGATGGATCTGCAAATGCCGCGCGCCGACGGCGTCACGGCAACCCAGCGTATCCTGCGCGAATTTCCAGGAACCGGCATCGTGGTCCTGACCACGTTCGAGACCAACGACCTGATTTTCGAGGCTGTCAGCGCCGGAGCCAAGGCATATCTGCTGAAGGACTCGAGGATCGACCAGATTGCGGCGACGATCCGGACCGTGGCGAACGGCCAATCCGCGCTTTCACCCGGTGTCGCCGCGAAAATTCTCGAGGAATTCAAGCGATTGCGTCCGCGCCACGCCCCGGCGAGCCCGCCGTTGCGTGGCGACCTCACCGCGCGCGAGAACGAAATCCTCAAACTGATCGTCGAAGGCAAGAGCAATGGCGAAATCGGCGCCCAACTGCATTTGGCCGAAGGTACGATAAAGAACTACGTCAGCACGATCCTCGAAAAGTGCGGCGCCAAGAACCGGACCGAACTGGCCATAAAAACGATAGGCTGAACGGCCGTTCGGTGCGCCGCGACCTTTGGGTTTCTCCCACCGGACCTGCCGGGCGATCGAACGCGCAAAAAGGCCCGCGGCTCCGAGGTTTTTGCGGGGAAGCCACGGGCAGTCTTGTTGCCCGAGTTCCTGCTCTTGGCGGCAGGTCGAGGGAGGCCGCGGTCGGCGCCTCAGCAGTGCCTGGCGGTCACGTCCTTGCCTGATCGCGCACTTCGATTTCGCGAAGCGCCAGCGTGGTCAGAACCATCTCGGGGCTGCCGATCGACGGTCTCGGTGCAAGCAGGGATACGAGCGCGTCGAGCTGCCGGCTTCCATTTCGGCCAACTGGGCTTTGACGGTCCGCATGGTGTCGTCGAGCCTCGTGAGCAATTCCGCACCGATCTTCATTGTTTGAAGCCTTGCCCATGGTTCGCGCGGGCAGGCGGAACGCTGTGCCGGGATTTCCGCTGGTCGGCCGCGAAGGCTCGCGGATCGAGAATCGACGCAAGGCTACGCAGGCGTCCGAGGCGGCCGGGCCTGACCCGGCCGCCTCGGACGATCCCGCTATTTTCTCGCGAGCAGGTCGCGGATTTCGGTCAGCAACTGTACGTCGGCCGGCGGCGGCGCAGCGGCAGGCGCGGGCTTTTCGCGCTCCAGACGCTTGCGCATATTGTTCGCGGCCTTGACCATAAGGAAGATGATGAAGGCAAGGATCAGGAAGTTCAGCACCACGGTGATGAAGCTGCCATAGGCGAAGACCGCGCCCTCTTTCTTGGCATCGACCAGCGCTGTCGAATGAACGTTCGAGGACAGCCCGAAGAAGTAATTGTTGAAGTCCAGCCCGCCGAAGATCGCGCCGATGATCGGCATGATGATGTCGTTGACGAGCGAATCGACGATCTTGGAGAAGGCGGCGCCGATGATGACACCGACGGCCAAGTCCATCACATTGCCCTTGGAAATGAATTCCTGAAATTCTTTGAGCATCCCCATCTCCTCTTAGCCCATTTGCCTGTTTGCGCCGTCAGGCGAAGGCGTTCTCGCGCCTGAAATGCTTGACGAGCAGGTAGTAGAAGACCGGGCGGTGTTTGTTGCGGTTGGTGCGGCCGTACTGGTCGATGACCCTGGCGAGCCCCGCGTCCAGGCCGGCATCGGCCGTCAGCCCCAGTCTTTTGATGAGAAAGTTTTTCTTGACCCGTTCCAGCTCCTCCTTGTCCGAGGCCGAAACGGTGGATGCATCCTTGTCGTAGATCGCCGGACCGCAGCCCTTCGTCACCTTCGTCAAGAGATCCAAATCCGCCGTAAGGCCGCATTTGACCCTCAGGTCCGCCGCATATTTGCTGATCAGTTCGTCCTGCTTGCTCACACGCTTGCCCTCTCGTTTTCGGCTGGACAGCGACACCGCTGTCGCGTCGCGCGGCGTGGTTGCCGCAAAGCTATGTCTGGATGACCGCTGCCCGTAAGTTTCAACCGCTGCGCGTCGCGAGCACCCCATCGGGGCTCGCCTGGTCGACCGCGGCCGGAAGATGTTGCGCCAGGGCGGCGGCCACCTGATCCAGCGGAATCCCGAACTGGCTCGCCAGTTGCTGAAGACGCTGGTCGCCAAGCGCCGCCTTGATCTCGTCGGGCGCGATCGGAAGATTTGCGGCATTGGTGCTCAGCCAGGATTGGACACGGTCGCCGAGACCCGACTTCTGCAGCATGGCAAGCACACCTTGATAACCGCCGACGCTGGTCAGCGCATCGGCCAGGAGTGACGAGCCTCCGCCCTGCTGTTCGCCTTGCAAGGCACTTTGTAGACTGTCCAAAAATCCCATCTGGAAACCTCCCGTCGAAAAATCACGTCCGCCGCAGCGCAGCTGCTCAGGCGTGCTGATCTAGGCCGTTTCAAGGGGTTGCGGCACCTGACGAAGGTCAGGACCGGAGATGACGAAAGTCATATTCGGCAGCAGCCGGATCGCCCTCGAACCGGGCATCGCTCCTGGCAAGGCGGCTCCGCGTCTTTCCCGGTGCAGGGGTTGCTCGGCCTGCATTCGATTGAGCTCGGATTCGATTCAGCCCCGAAGGGCGACTGGCGTGCGAGCAGTCATTGCGATAGGTGACGATTGATAGGGCGGCACAATTGCCACGCTCGACGCGAGATAGCTCCCACAAAGGCAATAAGTCGATTGCCTGTCACACGAATTAGGATTTGATATAACGGTCGTCACCGTATTAGTGAGCGTGAGAACCGAGGAAAGAACATGAAAGCCGCCGAGCAAGCCGCAAAAGCCGCGGATGGAGCCGCATCCGCGAACGGATCCGAAGCCAAAATCCATGCCGAGGCGACGATCGACCAGGTTCGCAATCTCCTGTTCGGAGGCGCGCAGCGGTCGCTCGAAAGCAACCTTGCCGAGCTGCGCGAGGAGATGCAGGCCACCATCAAGCAGCTCCAGGCGGACTTTGCCAAGGAGCTCGCGACGCTCCAGGCGCACGTCCTGGAACTGGAGCGGGAAACCGAACAGAAGCGGCTCGCCTCGCAAAGGGATATCGGCGCCGCGATTTCGGACCTTGGAGCAACCATCAGCGGGCTAGGGTCCGGGCGCGCGGGAAAGTAGCATGACGTCCGCCGCCGGCCAGAACCGTGAGATCGAGCAGCTTAGAAAACTGCTCTTTCAAACGGAGGCGGCGCGTCTCGAGGCGCTGGGCGCGGATGTCGCCCTGCTTCAGCAATATATCGGCAGCCCCGACCGTCTGGAAACGGCGACGGCCGACATATTGGTCGCCGCGCTGGAGCGCGCCGAAGTCGTTCGGCCGCGCGAGCTGGCGAACGTCATCGCGCCATCGGTGGTTTCAGCGATCCGCAGCGAGATCAGGAACTCGCGCGACCTCATGGTCGATGCGCTCTACCCGATCACGGGCAGGCTGGTCAGCGCGGCCGTGGCGAACGCTTTCAAGGAACTCGTCGCGCGGCTGGAGCAGCGCCTCAACGCCCTGACATCGACGGAGCTGTGGATCGGGCGCGTCAAGTCGCTGGCGACCGGCCGGCCGATCAGCGAGTTCGTTCTGGCAAACGCCAGTCCGCCGCGCGTCAACCGGCTGCTGATGATCGAACGCGGCAACGGTCGCCTCGTCGCGGACTGGAAGCGCGAAGAGACCTCCGACGAGCGGGCCGACCTGCTGAGCGCGATGGTCGCGGCGATCCTGGAATTTTCCGTCCAGGCCCTGGCAGGAGAAGGCAATCTGCAGCAGCTCGACTTCGGCGGACGCGAGATCGTGCTTCGCGCTTCGCCCCGGTTTATCCTGGCCGCGGAATGCATCGGCCCGCTTCGCCCCGCCGACAATGACAGGATCAATTCGCTTTTCTTCGACACGATCGAGAACATGGATCGCGGCCTCGACTGCGACGCCGCCATGCTGGCGTCGCTGGCCGCCTCCATCGAAGCCGCTCCCGCCGCGGAGCGTAAACCGCGTCGGGGCGGAAAGGTCGTCCTGTTCGTGCTCGCGGCTCTCGTCGCCGCCGGGCTGGCATGGCTGGCGAGCGTCTATTTGACCCGCACGATGCTGGAGCGGCGCGCCAATGATGCGCTCCAGGAACTGGCCGGCAAGGAACCGCTGCTGGAATCTTTCCCGTTGCGCCTGGATTTCGACCACCGCAATCGCAGCGTCTCGGTCTCCGGCATCGAGCCAAGCCAGGTGCAGACGGCTCCGCTGATCGACGCGCTGGCCAAGGCCGCAGTGCCCTATCGGGTCGTCGGCCGGATCGGCGTCGTGCCGGGCACGGAGCAGGTGGCGGCGCTCAACGCCGACATCGACGCCCTGCGGCAATCGGTGACCGGCCTCCAGGCCGGCATCGACGAAAACCGCCGGACGATCGCCGAACTGCGGCAATCTCTTGCCGGCTTGCAGAAGTCCGCCGGCGAGACCGGCGAAGCGGTTGCCGGCCAGAAGCAGTCCCTCGCGGGCTTGCAGGCCCGCATCGACCAGACGCGCGGGCCAAGCGAAGAAGAGCTGCGATCCCTTGCCGGCCTGCGGGCGGGCATTGATGAAACACGCGCAGCGCTCGCCGAGGAAACAAGATCCAGGAACCAGCAATACGACGCCATGCGCTCGATGGTCGACAGCCCGGCCGAACGCCTCGATCGCTTCATGGCCTCGACGGCAATCTTCTTTGGCACAGGCGACGCCTTCGCCGACGACAAGGAGGCTGGGCAGCAGATTGCCAATCTTGCCGGGCTTCTCGCCGGCAACGATCTGAGAATCCGTGTCGTAGGGCACGCGGACGATACCGGAACGGATGTCGCCAACCGGATGGTTGCCCGCAAGAGGGCCGACCAGGTGGTGCGAAGATTGACCTCGCTCGGGATCGAGCCGTCGCGATTGTTTGTGGTTTCGCGCTCGTCATCGCTGCCGATTTCCGACGTGCCGAGCGAAGGCAACCGCCGCGTCACCTTCGAAAACGTGTTCCGCGCCGAGCGCCCTCAATGATGCTCAGCGCAAAGGTCATGCTGCTTGGCGACATGGGTGTGGGCAAGACATCCATCATGTACCGTCTCGTGCACGATCGTTTTGACGGCGAATACAAATCGACGCTCGGCGTCGAGGTGCTGAGCTACGATGTTCCGGCCGATCCGGTTCGCGGCGGCGACACGGCGCGGCTTGTGCTGTGGGACACCGACGGCGATTTCGGGACGCGTATTTTCGACACCGTCTACGTTACCGGCGCGTCGGCCGCGATCGTCGTGTCGGACGTGACGCGCCCGCAAACCGTGACGCGCATGGTCGAGCTGGTCCGCAGCTTCGAGGCGAGATTTCCAGGCAGGCCATACCGGGCCCTTGTGAACAAGATCGATCTCGCCGAGGCCCCCGGCAGCGCCGAAGAGATCGGCCAGCTGCCGCGATCGAGCGTCAAGTTCGTGAGCGCCAAGAACGGCGAGGGAATCGTCGATGCCTTTGCCGAACTCGCCGAAACGATACGGCGTCGGCAGTTTTAGTTCGGCAAAAAATTCGGCTTGTTTGATTGTCTTGGTACGCCCAAGGGGAATCGAACCCCTGTTCCCGCCGTGAGAGGGCGGTGTCCTGACCGCTAGACGATGGGCGCGCTCAAGAACCGGCTACATAGGCTGGCGGCCGGGAAAAAGCAACCGAGCAGATTCCGGAAAAGTGTCGTACGGTTTTCCGACAAGAATCTGCGACAAAACAAAAGTCCTAAGCGGAGCATTCATTGGCTTGCCGATGAGTGCTCTGCTTAGGGTTTCGACCGCTTCGCGCGCTTTGCCGGCCGCCACCGGTCAGACCTGCCGTTTCGGCTCGATCAGGTCCCAGAGATTGCCGTAGAGATCGGAAAAGACGGCCACCGTGCCGTAGGCCTCGAAGCGCGGCGCCTCGCGGAATTCGACACCCTTTGCGAGCATCGCCCGATGGTCGCGGGAAAAATCGTCGGTCTCGAGAAACAGGAAGACGCGGCCGCCGGTCTGGTTGCCGATGCGGCTTTCCTGCTCTTCGCCGGATGCTTCCGCCAAGAGCAGCCGCGCCCCATGGCCCTTCGCCGGCGCGACGGTGACCCAGCGCTTGCCGCCCCCGAGGTCGACATCCTCGCTCAGCATGAAGCCGAGCCGCTCGACATACCAGGCGACCGCCTCGTCGTAATTGCCGACGACGAGCGCGACGGTCGCGACGCTGCGGCGTTCGGCAAAGCCGCTCATTTGTTACGAATCGAGAACTGGCCGACGATGCGGCGTTCGGCGATGTCGTAGACGAAGATCGAACGGCTGCCGTCGGCAAGCTCGGCATCGATCGACAGGCGGTTGCCGGAGAGCGACTGGCTGATCACCTTGGCGCCGACGGGCAGCACAACGTCGCCCGACAGCGGCGCGCCGGCCGGAGCCTGGACATCGGCGGCGGGAGCCGGTCCGGCCACCGGCGCGTTGCGGGCTTTGTAGACAAGCGCCCCGATCACCACCATAAGGGCGAGGAACAGTAGGCCGAGATTGACGATCATGAAGCGGACGAGCTTGCGGCGCACGTTCTCGGCCGCGGGGTCGAGCGGCTTTTCCTCATCTTCTTCGGCGATTGGCCGGGCCATGGCTAGACAATCCGCAACGGTTTTCGATGAGCGCTCATAACGAAGAGACCCCGATATTGATAGAGGACGAATTGGCGGACGAGGAATCGGCTGCCGGCGAAGCCGTCGTGCTGGAAACCGGCGCCGACGCCGCCGGCCAGCGTCTCGACCAGTGGCTTGCCGCCCGGCTCGGGCCGGAGCTCTCGCGTAGCCGCGTGCAGGCGCTGATCAAACAGGGCGCGGTCTCCATCGCCGGCAGGCAGCTGCTGGAAGCCAAGCGCAAGCTGATGGCCGGTGAGCGGATCGAAATTCTGGTGCCCGCGCCGGAGCCGGCCGAGCCGCAAGGCGAGGACATTCCCCTCGACATCCTCTACGAGGACGACGAGCTGATCGTCATCAACAAACCTGCGGGGCTGGTCGTCCACCCCGGCGCCGGCAACTGGACCGGCACGCTGGTCAACGCGCTGATCCATCATTGCGGCGACAGCCTGTCCGGCATAGGCGGCGTCAGGCGGCCGGGCATCGTCCATCGCCTCGACAAGGAAACCAGCGGCGTCATGGTCGTGGCCAAGACCGACCGCGCGCATAAAGCGCTGTCGGAGGCCTTTGCCGACCACGGCCGCACCGGCGATCTCGAACGCGCCTATCTGGCGCTGGTCTGGGGCATTCCGCAACGGCCGACGGGCACCGTCGACGCCGCGCTCGGCCGCGCCGCCGATCGCATCCGCCGCGCGGTGGTGCCGGAAAGCCGTGACGATGCCCGCCATGCCGTCACCCATTTCAGCGTCGTCGAGCGCTTCGGCGAAGGACAGCAGGCTTTCGCCACCGCAAGCCTGGTCGAATGCCGGCTGGAGACCGGTCGCACCCACCAGATCCGCGTCCACATGGCCCATATCGGCCATCCGGTGATCGGCGACCCGGATTACGGGCAGGCCTTCCGCACCAAGGCCAACCGGCTGCCCGAACCCTTGAAAGCCAAGGTCAGCGCCTTTCCCCGGCAGGCCCTGCATGCCTGGCTCCTTGAATTCCGGCACCCGACTACCCATCTATCGATGAGGTTCGAGGCGCCAATACCAAGGGACATGGAGGAATTGGTCGGCGGCTTCCGCAAGCTCTGAAACCTGCCATTAAGACGCTTCAAACCGACCATCAAAAAACCTGACTGGCGTTGTTCACTTCAGCGTGACACACTGTTTCGTGTTGAACAAATGCTGTCTTTTCTGGTTTTGTTCCTATATACACAGGTTGTCGCGGATGAGCCTTTGGCATCCGTGACGAATGCCCGCCGCTTTTCGGGGGCATCCACTCCAAAGAGAGAGGGGCGCTATCATGGCCCAATCATTACCCAGTATCGTTTCCGGTGAAGGCGGTCTCGCCCGTTACCTGGAAGAAATCCGCCGCTTTCCGATGCTTCAGCCGCAGGAAGAGTACATGCTCGCGAAACGCTACGCCGAGCATCAGGACACCACGGCTGCCCACAAGCTCGTCACCAGCCATTTGCGGCTCGTCGCCAAGATCGCCATGGGCTATCGCGGCTACGGCCTGCCGATCGGCGAGGTGATCTCGGAAGGCAATGTCGGCCTCATGCAGGCCGTTAAGAAATTCGAACCGGAGCGTGGTTTCCGGCTCGCCACCTATGCCATGTGGTGGATCAAGGCCTCGATCCAGGAATACATCCTGCGCTCGTGGAGCCTGGTCAAGATGGGCACCACCGCCAACCAGAAGCGTCTATTCTTCAACCTGCGCAAGGTGAAGGGCAAGATCCAGGCGCTCGACGATGGCGACTTGAAGCCCGACCAGATCGCCGAGATCGCCACCCGCCTCAACGTTTCCGAGGCGGAAGTGGTATCTATGAACCGCCGCCTGTCGGGCGACGCTTCGCTCAACGCCCCGATCCGGGCGAGCGAGGGCGAGTCCGGCGAATGGCAGGACTGGCTGGTCGACGACCACGAAAGCCAGGAAGAGATGCTGATCGAGCAGGACGAGCTGGAAAATCGGCGCTCCATGCTGTCGGGCGCTCTGTCCGTGCTCAACGACCGCGAGCGGCGCATCTTCGAGGCGCGTCGCCTCGCCGAAGAGCCGCTGACCCTGGAAGAGCTGTCGGCCGAGTTCGACATCAGCCGCGAGCGCGTGCGCCAGATCGAGGTGCGCGCCTTCGAGAAGGTGCAGGACGCGGTCAAGGCCGCCGCCAAGCGCCAGATCCAGGCGCTGCGCACCATCGAGGCGCAGCCGGCGGCGTAAAGCCACCGCGCATTGAGCAGCAAAACGGCGGCGCCAAAATCTGGCGCCGCCGTTTTTATTTGGCGAAAGCGGTGGCGCGCCCCTTTCTCCCAGTCGCTATGCGAGGAGAACTGCCGGTTCACCCTCCGCAGCCGCAGCGGAGGATGGCAGCAATCAGGGGCAGCGCCGAGGCTGCGAGGTTGTTAACTCAGAACAAACAATCGGACCGGGGAGCAGGCGCGCGCTCATCTTCGACCGCCGCGCCGCCCCTCATCCGCCCTTCGGGCACCTTCTCCCCGTTTAAACGGGGAGAAGGAAAAAGGCTCATCACGCCGAAGGCTGCTTCGTCTTGCGCAAATACGGCAGCACCGTCTCGTACGCCCCGAAGCGCTTGATCGCGTCCTCATTGGAGACGGCGGCGGTGATGATGACGTCGTCGCCCTGTTTCCAGTTGGCTGGCGTCGCCACCTGGTGCTTGGCCGTCAGCTGGATGGAATCGATGACGCGCAGGATCTCGTCGAAGTTGCGGCCCGTGGTCATCGGGTAGGTCAGCGCCAGCTTGATCTTCTTGTCCGGGCCGATGACGTAGACCGAGCGCACGGTGGCGTTGTCGGCCGGCGTGCGGCCCTCAGAGCTGTCGCCGGCGCCCGCCGGCAGCATTTCATAGAGCTTGGCGACGTGCAGGTCTTTGTCGCCGATCAGCGGATAGTTCACCGTCTGGCCGGTAGCGGTCTTGATGTCGGCCTGCCATTTCTCGTGGCTCGACACCGGATCGACGGAAATGCCGATGATCTTGACGTTGCGCTTTTTGAAATCGCCTTCCAAGCCGGCCATGGTGCCGAGCTCGGTGGTGCAGACCGGGGTGAAGTTCTTCGGATGGCTGAACAGCACCGCCCAGCCGTCGCCGATCCAGTCGTGGAACTTGATGGTGCCCTGCGTAGTCTCGGCCGTGAAATCCGGCGCGATATCGTTGATACGAAGACTCATGACCTATCCCTACCCTTTTTTGTGAAACCGCCGGCGCACCCCCTTTCGGCGGTGGCCGGACGTTAGTTCTAGCACCATGAAGGTAGGGTTCAAACGCCGGGAGTAGGAAGCTTGCCCATGGCAGGCGAAAATTTTTCGCCGTCGCCCGCAATTGGAGGCAGGATTTTCGATTTACCGCTGGCGCCGGGCGCTCAGGCTTTCTTTAGCGCGAGCGTCGCCGCGAGATCTTCCATGCGCTGCGCAAGCGCGCCGAGCGCGGTTGTGAGCACGCTGTCGCTCTTGTCGGCCTTGGTCAGCGCCTCGTCACGCGTCTTGCGCAAGGTCAGCACTTCGCTCTCCATGCCCTTGACGCGCTTGGTGAGCTCCGAAAGTTCGTCCATCACCATGATGCCGGCCATGACGGTAAGCCGCTGGTCGCCGATCTCGCCGAAGGAATCCTTCAGATGCGAGACATAGCGGTCGAAGCGCTCGGCAAGGTCGATCAGGTGCTCTTCCTGGCCCTCGTCGCAGGCCATGCGATACTGTTTGCCGTCGATGGAAACGGTGACCTGTGCCATTGCCTTACCTGTCCAGAACCGCGCGGATGGTTTCCATGGCGGTCACCAGCCGCCGCGACACTTCCTTGTTGGCATCTTCAAGACGCTCGGCGCGCGCTTCGGAATTGTCGAGCTCCTGCGCCAGGCGCGAACGGTCGGCGTTCATGCGCTGCACCTCGGCCTCGGCTTCCGAATAATCGCGCTCATGCTCGAGCTTCGCCGCCACGGCGTTTTCCAGCCCTTCCATGGCCTTGCCCAGCCTGGCGATGACTTCCTTGAGGGTCGTTTCCCCGGTCATGGCCTCGTCCTATGCCCTGCCCATCACCGAATCGCGCGCGTTCAGAATGCGTTACCTCGGAAAGATTAGGCACCGGGTGAAGGGCGCGTCAACAAAGCTCTCGCGACTGTCCCCCGCTATCGCTAATGTAAGGCGCTCGATGCCATCACAAGCCCGGCAAAATCCGCCCCGATTTGTTGACTAAAAGGCCGTGCCTGCTATGTGTCCCGGCATCCTTTTCCAAGGGTTCTCCCAAGCTCCAACCCACTTCCGGAGGAAGCATGACGTCGCGTGAACAACATGATCGGATGGCCAACGCGATCCGTTTCCTTTCCATGGATGCCGTCGAGAAGGCGAACTCCGGTCACCCCGGCCTGCCGATGGGCTGCGCCGACATCGCCACAGTGCTGTTCAGCCGTTTCCTGAAATTCGACGCCAAGGCGCCGCACTGGGCCGACCGCGACCGCTTCATCCTCTCCGCCGGCCACGGCTCGATGCTGCTCTATTCGCTCCTCTACCTCACCGGCTATGAGGACATGACGATCGACCAGATCAAGAATTTCCGCCAGCTCGGCTCCAAGACCGCCGGCCACCCGGAATACGGCCATGCCGCCGGCATCGAGACCACTACCGGCCCGCTCGGCCAGGGCCTGGCCAATTCGGTCGGCTTCGCGCTCGGCGAGCGCATCATGAACGCAGCCTTCGGCAACGACCTCGTCAACCATTATACCTATGTGCTGGCTGGGGACGGTTGCCTGATGGAAGGCGTCTCCCACGAAGCCATCGCGCTGGCCGGGCATCTGAAGCTCAACAAGCTGATCGTCTTCTGGGACAACAACAACATCTCGATCGACGGCCCGGTCTCGCTCGCCGACAACACCGACCAGGTCGCCCGCTTCCAGGCGTCCGGCTGGAACGCCAGCCACATCGACGGCACAGATCCCGAAGCGATCGCCTACGCCATCGAGGCGGCGCGCCATTCCGACAAGCCGACGATGATCGCCTGCAAGACCACCATCGGCTTCGGCGCGCCGACCAAGGCAGGCACCAACAAGGCGCATGGCTCGCCGCTGGGCGCGGATGAAATCGCCGGCGCGCGCAAATTCTTCAACTGGGACTCGCCGCCCTTCGAGATTCCGGCCGACATCCTCGACGCCTGGCGCGCCGTGGGTAAAAACAGCACCAAGGCACGCACCGACTGGGAAGGCCGTCTGGCCAAGGCCGAGCCGAAGCTGAAGGCCGAGTTCGAGCGCCGCCTTGCCGGCAACCTGCCGTCGAACTTCGATGCCGTCATCGCCGATTACAAGAAAAAGCTGTCGGCCGACAAGCCGAAGGTCGCCACCCGCAAGTCGTCGGAAATGGCGCTGGAAGTCATCAACGGCGCCGTGCCGGAGACCATCGGCGGCTCGGCCGACTTGACCGGCTCCAACAACACCAAGACCAGCCAGACCAAGAACATCACGCCCGACGATTACGGCCAGCGCTATGTCCACTACGGCATCCGCGAGCACGGCATGGCGGCGGCGATCAACGGCCTGACGCTGCATGGCGGCCTGATCGCCTATGGCGGCACCTTCCTGTGCTTCTCCGACTATGCCCGCCCCTCGATGCGCCTTGCCTCGCTGATGGGCATCCGCTCGATCTTCGTCATGACGCATGACTCGATCGGCCTTGGCGAGGACGGCCCGACCCACCAGCCGGTCGAGCATCTGGCGGCGCTGCGCGCCATCCCGAACCACAATGTCTTCCGTCCGGCCGACGCGGTCGAAACCGCCGAATGCTGGCAGATCGCGCTGGAATCCGAAAAGACGCCGTCGACCCTGGCGCTGACCCGCCAGAACCTGCCGACCGTGCGCACCGAACACTCGGCGAAGAACCTCTCCAGCCAGGGCGCCTACGAGCTGGCTGCCGCCAGCGGCGAGGCCGTGGTGACGATCTTCGCCACCGGCTCCGAGGTCGAGATCGCCCTCGGTGCGCGTGACCTGCTCGAAAAGCATGGCCATCCGACCCGCGTCGTCTCGGTGCCCTGCTTCGAGCTGTTCGACCAGCAGAGCGACGATTACCGCAAGAAGACGATCGGCAACGCCAAGGTGAAGGTCGCCATCGAAGCCGGCATCCGCCAGGGCTGGGACCACCTGATCGGCACCGACGGCATCTTCGTCGGCATGCATGGCTTCGGAGCCTCGGGCACGATCGAACAGCTCTATCCGCATTTCGGCATCACCGCCGATGCCGCGGCCAAGGCGGTCGAAGCCCGTCTGCACGGCAAGTAGGAATTGCCTCGGGCCTGGCAACACCGATTGGCGGTTTTGCCGGGCTGGACCAACCTAATCGATTTAAATGCGACGTTCTGCGGCTGGATTCTTGTGCCTTCCGCCGTTATGAAACTGCGGACCCATCCGCTTTCCAGCCCCCAAGGGAGAGAACAATGACCGTCAGAGTTGCCATCAACGGATTTGGCCGCATCGGCCGCAACATCCTGCGCGCCATCCACGAATCCGGCCGCAAGGACATCGACGTGGTCGCAGTCAACGATCTCGGCCCGGTCGAGACCAACGCGCACCTGCTCCGCTATGACAGCGTGCATGGCCGCTTCCCGCATGAGGTTTCGGTCGACGGCGACCAGATCTCGGTCGGCAAGGAGACGTTCAAGGTCACCGCGATCAAGGATCCGACCCAGCTGCCGTGGAAGGAGCTCGGCGTCGACATCGCGCTCGAATGCACGGGCATCTTCACCGCCCGCGACAAGGCCGCCGCGCACCTGACCGCCGGCGCCAAGCGCGTCATCGTCTCGGCCCCGGCCGAAGGCGCCGATCTCACGGTCGTCTACGGCATCAACCACGACAAGCTGACCAAGGACCACATCGTCATCTCGAACGCGTCCTGCACCACCAACTGCCTGGCGCCGCTGGCGGCCGTGCTGCACGAGACCGTCGGCATCGAGAAGGGCATGATGACGACGATCCACTCCTATACCGGCGACCAGCCGACGCTGGACACCATGCACAAGGACCTCTACCGCGCCCGCGCCGCGGCGCTCTCGCAGATCCCGACCTCGACCGGCGCCGCCAAGGCGATCGGCCTCGTTCTGCCCGACCTCAAGGGCAAGCTCGACGGCATCTCGATCCGCGTGCCGACCCCGAACGTCTCGGTCGTCGACCTCAAGTTCATCGCCAAGCGCTCGACCACGCCACAGGAGATCAACGAGGCGCTGATCGCCGCCTCGAAGGGCAAGCTGAAGGGTGTTCTGTCCGTCACCCATCACCCGAACGTGTCGATCGACTTCAACCACGACCCGCATTCCTCGATCGTCGCGCTCGACCAGACCAAGGTGATGGACGGCAACTTCGTTTCGGTCCTGTCCTGGTACGACAACGAATGGGGCTTCTCGAACCGCATGGGCGACACCGCCGTCGCCTTCGGCAAGACCATCGCCTGATCGTAGCCTTGCTCCGCAGTTTGAAACGCCCGGCCTCGGCCGGGCGTTTTTTATTGGCCGGCTGAGCCAAAAACCACGCCGTTGCCTTGCACTGGTCATGCCTTCGCCCCACTCTCTGTTAAAGCGACAGATAGAGGGATTTGGAGGGGCAATAGCGGATGGAGCATGCGATCTATCTCGTGACGCTGGTCGGCACGGCGCTCATTGTCGCCGCAGCGTTTTCGAGCCTGATCGCCTTCCGCTTCGGCGCTCCCTTGCTGCTGCTCTTCCTCTGCATCGGACTTGCCACCGGCGTCGACGGCCTCGGCATCGAATTCGACAATGCGCGGCTGGCTTATTTTGCCGGCTCACTGGCCTTGGCGATCATCCTGTTCGATTCCGGTTTCGGCACACCGCTCAACGCGCTCAGGCAGGCAGCCGGGCCCGCGCTGTCGCTGGCCACGATCGGCGTTATCCTGACCACAGCCATCTTCAGCGCCGCCGCTTCCTATGTTCTCAAACTCAGCTGGCTGGAATCCTCCCTGCTCGGCGCCGCCGTCGCCTCCACCGACGCGGCCGCCGTGTTCTTCCTGCTGCGCGCCGGCGAAATCCATTTGCGCGAGCGCGTGCGCGCCACGCTCGAGGTGGAATCCGGCACCAACGATCCGATCGCCATCTTCCTCACCATCACCCTGGTCGAGATCATCGCCGCGCATGCCAACCCGGAAGCCAATGTGCTGGCCACCAACCTTTTGCTCGGCTTCCTCGCCAATATGGGGCTCGGCGCCGTCATCGGCGTGCTCGGCGGCTTCGGCATCGTGCGTCTTGTCGAGCGGCTGAACCTCGACCACGGCCTGCTGCCGATCTTCGTGCTGACGCTGTCGCTGATGGTGTTCGCGGCGGCCGGCGCCATCGGCGGCTCGGGCTTCCTCGCCGTCTACCTTGCCGGGCTGATCGCCGGCAATTCCGATATCCGCGCGGTCACTATTCTGAAGCGTTTCCAGGACGGCATGTCGTGGCTGGCGCAGATCATCATGTTCCTGATCCTTGGCCTGTTCGCCACACCCTCGCAGTTCTCGGCGATCCTGGTGCCGGCGATCCTGCTCGGCCTGTTCCTGATCTTCGTGGCGCGGCCCTTGGCCGTCTGGCTCTGCCTGATCCCGTTCCGGCTGCCGCGCCCCGAGGTCGCCTTCGTCTCCTGGGTCGGCCTGCGCGGCGCGGTCTCGATCCTGCTCGCCATCACGCCGCTGCTCGGCGGCCTCGAGCATGGGCGCCTGATCTTCAACGCCGCCTTCATCATCGTGCTCGTGTCGCTGGTGGTGCAGGGCTGGACGGTCGGTCCGCTGGCGCGGCGTCTCGGCCTGATCGTGCCGGCCCGTCTCGGGCCGCTGGACAAGGTGGAGCTCGAATTGCCGGGCTCGGCCCATCATGAGCTGCTCGCCTACCGCGTCGCGCCCGGCAGCCCGGTGGCGCGGGGCGAGCGCATCCCGCGCTGGGCAAGGCCCTCGCTGGTGCTGCGCGACGGGCGCTCGATGCGCTTCCAGGACATGGGGCGGCTGGCGGCCGGCGATCAGGTCTACATCTTCGTGCCGGACCGCTACCCGCGCCTGCTCGACAAGCTTTTTGCCAGCCGCGCCGTGGTCGAACCCGAGGATGCCGACTTCTTCGGCGCCTTTGCAGTCGATCCTGCCCGCTCGGCCGCGGAGCTGGAAGCCGCCTACGGACCAGGCCTGACCGAAGCGGAACAGAAGCTTACCGTCGCCGCGCTGGTATCGGAGCGGCTCGGCGGCCATCCCGAATATGCCGACCGCGTGGTGATCGGCCCGATCGAGCTGATCGTGCGCGATGTCGATGAGAAAGGCCGGATCGCCGGCCTTGGCTTGTCTTTCGAGCCGACCGCGCCGGTCGCGCGCGTGCCGGTGTTCATGAGCGCCGGCGAGATCGGCGACCGCATCGCCGCGCTCGTCCGCAACTGGCGCAGGCCGGCGGAAAAGCAGGCGGCCGACGACGTGCCGATCGGCACCGTGGCGCCCGAGCCGGACGGGCGGAAGGCAACCGGCGAAGGCTGATATCTCACGCCGATATCATTTTTGCGCGCGCGCCATCGACGCGACCCTTGCATCGTCCTTCGCGCCGGGTAAGGTCGCCGCGTTTTCGCTAAAAAGGAACAACCATGGCCGGCTTCAAGACACTCGACGATATCGGCGCCGTCAGCGGCAAGCGCGTGCTTGTGCGCGTCGACCTCAACGTTCCCGTCACCGACGGCAAGGTGACCGACGCCACCCGCATCGAGCGCATAGCGCCGACCATCGCCGAGCTCTCGAAAAAGGGCGCCAAGGTCATCCTGCTTGCGCATTTCGGCCGCCCCAAGGACGGCCCATCGGCCGAATTCTCGCTCGAGCCGATCGCCAGGGCCACGGCTGAGGTTCTCGGCCATCCGGTCGGCTTTGCCGCCGACTGCGTCGGCGACAAGGCGGCGGATGCAGTCGCGGCGATGAAGGACGGCGACGTCCTGCTGTTCGAAAACACCCGCTTCTACAAGGCCGAGGAGAAGAACGAACCGGCCTTCACCGAAAAGCTCGCCGCCAATGGCGACATCTATGTCAACGACGCCTTTTCCGCCGCGCACCGCGCGCATGCCTCGACCGAAGGCCTGGCGCGTCATTTGCCGGCCTATGCCGGCCGCACCATGCAAGCCGAGCTCGACGCGCTGGAAAAGGGCCTTGGCGATCCGGCACGGCCAGTGGTGGCCATCGTCGGCGGCGCCAAGGTTTCGACCAAGATCGACCTGTTGATGAACCTCGTGAAGAAGGTCGACGCGCTGGTGATCGGCGGCGGCATGGCCAACACGTTCCTGGCCGCGCGCGGCACCGATGTCGGCAAGTCGCTCTGCGAGCATGACCTTGCCGGCACCGCCAAGCAGATCATGATCGAGGCGGCGGAAGCCGGCTGCGCCATCATCCTGCCCGCCGACGGCGTCGTGGCCAAGGAATTCAAGGCGGGCGCGTCCAGCGAGACCGTCGCCATCTCGGACGTGCCGGCCGACGGCATGATCCTCGATGTCGGCGCAAAGACCGTACAAAGCGTCAACGACTGGATCGACCGCGCCGCCACGCTGGTCTGGAACGGCCCGCTCGGCGCTTTCGAGATCGAGCCCTTCGACCGCGCCACGGTGGCCGCGGCAAAGCATGCGGCAGCCCGCACCAAGGCGGGCAAGCTTGTCTCGGTCGCCGGCGGCGGCGATACGGTGGCGGCACTCAACCATGCCGGCGTCGCCGACGACTTCACCTATGTCTCGACCGCCGGCGGCGCCTTCCTCGAATGGATGGAAGGCAAGCCGCTGCCCGGCGTCGAGGTGTTGAAGCGGTAAACAGTCAGAGACCAGGCAAAGCCCGCGCGGCTTTCAATCGATTCTAGCTTTCCGGTGTCATTCCTTTGGCGGTAGTCTTCTGCTAGCGCGGAACAAACGCAGCGTAGGAGAGCACCATGAGCGAACGTCTCGAAGATATCGCCGCCGCTATCGTGGCCGATGGCAAAGGCCTTTTGGCCGCCGATGAAAGCTCCGGCACCATCAAGAAGCGCTTCGACGTCATCGGCGTCGAATCGACCGCCGACAACCGGCGCGACTACCGCGAGATGATGTTCCGCGCCAAGGAGGCGATGACGAAGTACATCTCCGGCGTCATCCTCTATGACGAGACCATCCGCCAGAAGGCTGCCGACGGCACCCCGCTGGTCGATATCATCAAGGCGGCAGGCGCCATCCCGGGCATCAAGGTCGACCTCGGCGCCAAGCCTCTGGCCGGCTTTCCTGGC
>NZ_VFTL01000020.1:0-133309 GCF_006439385.1 Mesorhizobium sp. B3-1-7 | reverse complement strand
ACGCTGACGGTCACCTCGGCCGACGGCACCGCGCACCAGGACATCGTGGTCAACATCACCGGCGCCAACGACGCGGCGGTGATCAGCGGCGACACCGGCGGTTCCGTGACTGAGGATGCAGTGCTGACCGTAAACGGCGCTCTGACCGTCAACGACCCCGACGCAGGCCAGAACTCGTTCCAGGTGCACAATGGCAGCAATCCGGTTGCCGGTACGTATGGCTCGCTGACCATCGATGCCGGTGGAAACTGGGTCTACACGCTCAACAATGCCGCGGCCAATGTCCAGGCTCTGACCTCTGCCGACCACCCGCACGACCAGATCCATGTGTCGTCGGCCGATGGCACGGACCATGTCATCGACATCACGGTGAACGGTGCCAACGAGCCCGTGACCAACCATGCGCCGACCGCCCCGGTCTTCGTCCCGAGTTCGGCTCCGATCGCCGACGGGAATGCTATCGATTTGGGCCACTTCTTCTCCGTGGATCCCGATGCAGGCGATAGCGTGCAATATTCCGCTCTATTCACGCTCGGATCTGGCAACCTGAATTCGATCGGTGTCGACTCGAATTCCGGCGAACTGACGGCGAGTGTGCCCCCCGGACAAGTCGTCTCCGGCACGCTCACCGTCACTGCGACCGACAATCATGCTGCTTCTTCGTCGTCGCAAACCTTCAATGTCTGGATCGGCAACGGCAGCAGCAGCGGCAATGACGGGATCGTTCTCAGCAGCACGAACCCCAACATCGCGGACGGTCGAGCTGGCGCCGACGGACTGACGGGCTCCAGCGGTGTCGACTATATCTTCGGCGGAAGCGGCAACGATACGATCAAGGGCCTTGGCGGGGCAGACTGGTTGAGCGGCGGAGCCGGGGACGATCATTTCCGGTTCGAGGCGGTGAGCGATTCAACCCATGCGGCCTTCGACACCATTCTCGATTTCCAGCACGGGACGGGCTCAGCGGGTCACGACTTCGTCGACTTTGCGAGCACCCTTGGCCTGACCACAACCGGCACGGTCTCGGGTGGAAATCTGGCCGCTCATACCGTTGCCTGGCAGAGCGACGGGAGTGGCAACATGATCGTCTATGCCAATACCGGAAGCTCGATCGAGAGCGTGACGGGTGGAGTCCACATCATCGAAATCCATTTGATAGGGGTCCCCACGCTCAGTGCCAGCGATTTCACCCTGAGCGCCTGACAACCATGAAGGGCGGCAGATAAGATGATGCAGGACCATTCTGCGCTTAAGCTTGCCCTCTCCCGTTGCCGCGGCGGTTTCGCCGCGGTGGCGGGGTTCAGCTTCTTCATCAACCTGCTCGTACTCTCGACCTCGATCTATATGCTGCAGGTCTATGATCGCGTGCTGACGGGACGCAGCGTGGAAACGCTCGTCTATCTGACGCTGATTACGACGGCGGCGCTGGCTGCAATGGGCGCGCTCGAATTCTTCCGCTCCCGGCTGCTGGTGCAGCTCGGCACCTGGATCGACCGCGTGCTGTCGCCGCAGGTACTGGGCCGTGGGCTTGAGAACGCGTTGCGCGGTTCATCTTACCGCACCGAGGCGCTGCGCGACCTCGCCACGCTGCGCGGCTATCTTGGCGGCGGCGGCATCATGGCGCTGTTCGACGCGCCATGGATGCCGCTCTATCTCGGTTTCATCTTCCTGCTGCATCCCCTGCTCGGACTTCTGGCGCTGGGCGGCGCGATCATCCTGTTCGGCCTCGCCCTTGCCAACAACGCACTGACGGCCAACACGCTCAAACAGGCCAACGCCGCTTCCGCGCGCGCCTACCAGGCGGCGGATGCCGGTTTCCGCAATGCCGAAGTCATCGACGGGATGGGCATGGGCGGGGTGCTCGCCCGGCGTTGGGACGCAGCCAATGCGTCTGTGCTCGCGCTGCAGACGACCGCCAGCGACTGGGCCGGCCTGATCAATGCCTTCACCAAGCCGTTCCGGATGTTCCTGCAGGTCGCGGTGCTGGGGCTCGGCGCCTGGCTGTCGCTGCGCCATGAAGTCTCGCCCGGCGCCATGATCGCGGCCTCGATCATCATGTCGCGCGCGCTCGCCCCGGTCGAGCAGGCTATCGCAACCTGGAAACAGACGACCGCCGCTCGCGAGGCCTGGCGTCGCCTGGACCGGCTGTTCGAGGCTCCGTCGCTGCGCCCGCCGGGGATGGAATTGCCGCGTCCGCAGGGGCGGCTTTCGGTCGAGGCTGTCGCTTACACGCCAGCCGGCGCCAAGGAGCCCGCGCTCAGGAATCTCTCCTTCGCCGTGCCGCCGGGCCAGGTGCTTGCTGTGATTGGCCCGTCTGCGGCCGGCAAGTCGACGCTTGCCCGCCTGATCGTCGGCATGCTGTCGCCGCAGCAAGGCCGGGTTCGGCTCGACGGTGTCGACGTGTTTTCCTGGAACCGAACCGACTTCGGCTCTTATGTCGGCTACCTCCCTCAGGACGTCGAACTCTTTCCCGGCACCATCCGCGAGAACATCGCCCGCATGGAACAAGGCGATCCGGCCGAGATCGTGGCCGCCGCCCAGATGGCGGGCGTGCACGAGATGATCCTCAGACTCCCAAATGGCTATGATACCGAGATCGGCGAACAGGGTTCGGTGCTCTCCGGCGGGCAGCGCCAGCGCATTGGCCTTGCCAGGGCGCTCTACCGCCGTCCGGCGCTGGTGGTGCTGGACGAGCCGAACTCCAATCTCGATGCCGTTGGCGAGGAAGCGCTGAATCAGGCGATTGCCGCGATGAAGGAGGCAGGTTCGACCGTGGTCATCGTCGCCCACCGCCCGTCGCTGATGGTCAACGTCGATTGCGTCCTGGTGCTGAACGATGGCCAGCCGCAAATGTTCGGCCCGCGCGATGGCGTGCTTGCGCAACTGCGCCGCCCCGAGCAGCAGTCCGCCCCGCCGCAGGTTCGGGTCGTGAGCTCCGAAAGGACCGGGTCGTGACGGAAGCCGTCCTGTCGCTGAAAATGCCGCCGCCACCACCCGCTTGGCCGGCGGTAAGCGCCCATGTCTTCGGCGGCCTGACCGTCATCGGCCTGCTGTTCGGTGGCTTCGGCCTCTGGGCAGCCACCGCGCCGCTGACGAGCGCGGCGGTCGCGTCCGGGGTGGTGAAGGTCGACAGCAACCGCAAGACCATACAGCACCTGGAAGGCGGCATCATCCGGGAAATCCTGGTCCGGGAGGGAGACCTGGTCAAGCAGGGTCAGATACTGGTCCGCCTCGACGGGCTCGACGCGGAATCCGACCGCGACGCCGTGCGCGGCGAACTCGATTCCGCGCTCGCCGGCGAAGCCCGCCTGATCGCGCAGCGCGACGGCCTGAAGACAATTCCTTTTTCTGCGGACCTGTCGGCGCGGCAAAGCGACCCCACCGTCGCCGAGGCCATGGCCGGGCAGGAGCGCATCTTCCAGGACCAGGCCAAGGTTCAGGCGTCGGAGGTCGAGGTCTGGCAGCAGCGGATCGCCCAATACCATGCCCAGATGTCGGCGCTCGCTGCGAGAGTTGCGGCCTTCGAGATCCAGTTGCCGTCTCTGCGGGAAGAGCTGGCGGACGCCCGCACACTTCTGAAGAAAGGCTATGGGGTGAAGTCCCGCGTGCTCCAGCTCGAACGGCAGGTCATTGCCGCGCAGGGCGAGGCTGACTCGAACCGTGGCAATATAGAAAGCCTGCGGCAGCAGATCGCCGAGGCGGACGCGCAGATCGACAATGGCCGGCTCTCCTATGTCAAGAAGGCCGCCGAGGACCTTCGTGACGTCCAGACCAAACGCCCCGAGCTCGAAAAGGCGCTTCAGAAGACCGACGCGCGCGCGGCGCGCCGGGATGTCGTTGCGCCGGAAGATGGGGCGGTAATGAACCTTCGGTATTTCACGCCGGGCGGAGTTGTGCCCCCCGGCGGGATTATTCTCGATCTGGTTCCCGACCAGGACAAGATGGTGCTGGACGTCAAGATTCAGCCGCTGGATATCGATGTCGTTCGCCCCGGTCTGCCGGCGACGGTGCGGCTCGTCGCCTACAAGCAGAGAACCACGCCCACGGTGAAGGGCGCCCTTACCCGCGTTTCGGCCGACGCCGAGATCGACGAGCGCAGCGGCGCGACGTTTTTCAGGGGGACGGTCGAGGTGAGTGCCGATGAGCTCAAGAACCTCCCACAAGTGAAGCTATATCCGGGAATGCCGGTGGACGTCTCCGTTGTCACCGGCAAGCGAACCCTGCTCGAATATCTCTTTCAGCCGGTCGCCGACAGTTTCGCTCACGCCTTCAAGGAGGAATGAAAAGGCCGCCAGCCTCGAGTTGGCATGGCATTCACGGCTGCAGCTCCATCGTGCGGGCGCCGCGAAGCGGCGGCGCGCGATGGGTTGAGACGACGACGATCCGATCGCTGAAGCGGTCGAGCAGCCGCTCGAGAACGCGCGCTCCCTGCGTATCGTCGAGGTGCTCGGTCGGCTCGTCGAGCAGCATGAGCGGCTTGGTCGACAGCCAGGCACGGGCGAGATTGATCGGGAGCGAATTGCAGTCCGACGATCTGCTGGCGGCCGTCGGAAAGCGTCTTGGTCAATTTCACGACGCCCGAAAGCACATTCGAGAGACGCTCGACGCTCCTGGAATCGCCCACCAGCTCCTTGCCGGCCTCGGCCTTGTGCCGCTTCGTCGATTTGGCGAGCACCTGGAGCTGCTCGGCGTTGAGCGCTCCGCATATGCCGCGATGCCGCGCCTCGCACGAAGCGCAGAGCACCGGGACGCCTGTCGTGTGAATATCCTCGCGCACGAGGGAACACCTATAGTGTTCCTATCTGCCAGCAACGCTCGTAGCGTCGCAGTCCGCCTGAAACCTGCCGGCCGTCCCGGACCTTACTTCATCCTTCGGCCGAGGCCCATGGATTTGGCCAGTTTCGAACGCGTTGCCGAATAATTTGGCGCTACCATCGGGTAGTTCGAAGGCAGGTTCCACTTCGCTCGATACTGGTCTGGCGTAAGGCCGTATTGGGTCTCGATATGCCGCTTGAGCGATTTGAAGCGCTTGCCGTCTTCCAAGCAGATGATGAATTCCGGCGTGACGGTTTTTTTCGCCCGGGCCACGCCCTTTATCTCGTCCGGCGGGACATCGGGCGACCCAAGTGAGATCAGCTTGATCGAGGCGTATATCTTGCCGATGAAGTCGGGCAGCTCGGCCGCAGGCAGCGGATTGTTCGCAATGTAGGCGGATACAACGCTTGCGGTCAGGGAGACAGTGGGATCTAGGCGTTCGTTGAGCGAGACAAAGCCGTCCGAGGAGCTTGAAAAGTCCTTTCCGTTGGCCTCCGTGCCGCGATGCGTAAGGTCCATGCGGTCGAATCCATCCAAGGCCTTATTTATGGCCGGCTTCACATAAGGCCTTTTCAACAATGCTCTCCTCTGCCGGTCATACCCTTGCGGCGATCGATGTGAGGTTCTGCCTCGCGATAAATATTGTGGGAAAATTTCACACGTGTCAACCAAGGGAGAGCTGGCGACCACTGGACATAACGCGCCTTGCGAATTGAGGATAGCGAGGTGGACAGGCGGCATGCAGGCCCATCTATTGTGGAAGCATTTCCCACGGGCTATTTTCGGCAGGAATTTTCGGGGCATAGGTGGTTGATTGACGGGTGGAGGACGGCGATGAGCAAATCGGCGGAACAATATCTGGATGCCGCGGGCGTCCAGAGCGCGTTGAACCGGGTGCTTCGCCCGTTGGTGCGATTGGCGATCAAATGCGGGGTGACGTTTCCCACCTTCGTCGACCTGCTGCGGCAGATCTACGTCAACGTGGCGGAGCATGAATTCACGCTGCCCGACAAGCAGCAGACGGACAGCAGGGTAAGCCTGTTGACGGGTGTCCATCGCAAGGAGGTCAGCCGTCTGCGAGGCGCCGGCGCCCCGGTCAGGGTGATACCCGAATCCGTTTCGAGGACGAGCGCGATTGTCGCGCGCTGGCTTGCGGATCCGTTGTTCACCGATGCCAAGGGCGCGCCATTGCCCTTGCCGCGAATGGCCGAGGCCGGAGAGGCGTCGTTCGCGGGCCTCGTGGAGTCGGTGACGCGGGATTTGCGGCCGAGAGCGGTTCTGGACGACTGGCTCGATCGAAAGCTGGTGGAGATCGACGAGGAGGACCGCATCGTCCTGATGGAGGCGGCGATTGCGCCGCGCGACGACGGCGAGGTCAGACTCTATTACTTTGCCCGCAACCTTCAGGACCATGCCGCCGCCGCCGTCGCGAACATCCTGGCGGACAAACCGCCCTTCATCGAGCGGGCCGTCCACTATGACGGGCTCTCGGAAGACCTTGCCAGGTCGCTCGAAGCCTACAGCCGCAAGGTCGCAGTGGAGACACTTATCCAGCTCAACAAGCATGCGAACCAGGCGGTGAAAAGCGATCCCGGCGGGACAAGCCGTTGGAATTGCGGCGTCTACATCCTCACCTCCGACGGTGCATCGTTTGCCGGCGAAGAATCCTCCAAGCCTGCCGGCGGAGACGCTTGATGCACTGGAGGTTGACGAGGCGGAGTTTTCTGATGCTCGGCGCCGCCTTTCCGGCGGCGTTGCCCAGTTCAATCGCAAGGGCGACGGATACGTCGAGCGACCGGGGTATCGGCGGCACCGGGTGGACGGCGGGAACGGAGAGCGATCACGGCATCGGCGGCACCGGCATAGTGGGAACCATACAGCGCTTCGGCAGCATCTTCGTCAACGATGTGCGCGTCGCCTACGGTCCGGACGTGCCCGTTTGGATAGACGGCGTCGCAGCCACGACAGGCAGCCTCAAGGTGGGACATGTTGTCCGCGTGGCCGTGACACGGGATGCGGATCGCATCGTCACGCGTGAAATCCACGTCACCAGCGAGGTCGTCGGGCCTGTCGAACGCGCAAGTCGCGGTTCGATCCTGGTCCTGGGACAGAGCGTGGACACCAGCCGCGTTGCAGGAATGCCGACGGTCAAGAAGGGGGATATCGTGGCCGTTCAAGGCATCCGGCGGCCGGGCGGGAAGATCGTTGCAAGCTTGATAGAGACCAGACAGTCCGGGACGCCTTACCTTGTGCGCGGCCTGGCGGTCGTGAGGTCGGGCTCACTGCTGGTGGGACGACTGAGCCTCGGCCCAAGGTCGCTGCAGCTTGCGAACCGCCGCGTCGAGCTGTTCCTGGCCAAGGCCAGCGGCGGCTACAGGGTGTTGCGCATCGAGGCGGAGGTTCCGGTTCCACAGGCCGATGCCGCGAACGTGCTGTATGAGACCTTCCTGCGGCGCCAGGGACCTCGGCTGGTATCGGGTCTGGGGGTCTCGATCGACGACCAAGGCGACGATTCGAACTCGACAGCTGTCGTCCACGCGTTCCTTGCCGTCGGGTTCGACCGGGCGGGCAACATCGTATCGGCCTCGCGCCAGGCGAATTCCGGCATGCGGCCGCAAGGCCCGCCCGGCATGCCCGGTCAGCCGCCTGGTTCAGGTCCGCCAAAAGGCCCAGGCGGTCCAGAGGCTCCCGGTGGCGCACCCAATGGCGAGCCGGTTGGGCCTGGAGGGCCCGGAGGGCCGAGCGGCCCTGGTGGACCGGGCGGTCCAGGCGCTCCCTGAGGTCCAGCAAGAGGACCTAGCAGGCTGTTGCCGCCGGCAAGGGCGGACGCTTCGCGGTGTCGGCTGCCTCTCGAAAACACGCTGTCTCGCGATGGCGATAGATCCGGCCGGCCTGTCTCTTGCGAGGGACAGGCCGGCCGGCGCAGTCGCACTGGGCTCTTTTACCGGGGTGGGTGTTTCGAGCCCTTTCGTTACGGCTGCTCTTCCGCGGATCATGCGGGGGCAGGTGATCCGTGGAAATTCAGTCCGCGCCTGCGAAAGCAGGTCCGATCGAAGCGGCTTTGATCGACGGCCAAATATTTGTGGGAAAATTACCCACATGTCAAGCGATTCATTGGCTGGCCGCGCTCCCTGGCGGGCGATTTCATGTTCGCCCGGGGCGATGCTCAGGTTGCTTACCCCTGGTAAGGCCCGGATCGCGGCCTTCCCGCCGACTACCGCATTGCACAAATCCGGCCTACCTGCACAATAGGCGCATGTCCGCCGGTTCGTTGACCATCCTTGTTATTGACGAGAACCGCATCCGTGCCTCGATCATCGAGGCCGGATTGCGGGACGCCGGCCATCGCCATGTCACGGTGATCCATGATGTGGCCGGCATCGCCCGGCGCATCGCCGAGATCGAGCCGGACGTCATCGTCATCGACCTCGAAAACCCCAACCGCGACATGCTGGAGAACATGTTCCAGCTTTCGCGCGCGGTGAAGCGGCCGATCGCCATGTTCGTCGACCGCTCGGATCAGGCTTCGATCGAGGCGGCCGTCGATGCCGGCGTGTCGGCCTATGTGGTCGACGGGCTGAAGAAGGAACGCATCAAGCCGATCCTCGACATGGCGATCAGCCGCTTCAACGCCTTCTCGCGCATGGCGCGCGAACTCGAGGAAGCGCGCAGCGAGCTGGAGAACCGCAAGGTCATCGACCGGGCCAAGGGGATCTTGATGAAGTCGCGGGGCCTAAGCGAAGAGGCGGCCTATGCGCTGCTGCGCAAGACCGCGATGAACCAGAACCGCAAGATCTCCGACATCGCCCAGAGCCTAGTGACGGCTGCGGGATTGCTGGGGCCTCTGGAGGGCGAATGAGCATGTCGGTAGCGCATCAGATCACCGCCGGCTTCATGCCGCTTTTCGATAGCGCCGTCCTGGTCGCAGCCGGCGAGATAGGCTTTGCCGCGCGCGAGGGCATCGAGCTCAAGCTGCAACGCGAGACTTCCTGGGCCAACATCCGCGACCGCATCGCCATCGGCCATTTCGATGTCGCGCATATGCTGGGGCCGATGCCGCTCGCCTGCAGCCTTGGCCTCACGCCGCTTGCCTCCGAAACCATCGTGCCGTTCTCGCTCGGCCTCGGCGGCAATTGCGTCACCGTCTCCAACGCCGTGTGGGAAGGCATGGCGGCGCATGGCGCGGCGCCTGACCTCGATCCCGCCCGCGCCGGGGCGGCGCTCGGCGCGCTGATCCGCGAGCGGATGGGCGCCGTTCGCGAGCCGCTGCGCTTCGCCGTCGTCCACCCGCATTCCGGGCATAATTACGAATTGCGCTACTGGCTTGCCGCCTGCGGTATCGATCCCGACCGGGACATCGAAATCGTCATCGTGCCGCCGCCCTTCATGGCCGACGCTTTAGCCGCCGGCCGCATCGACGGCTATTGCGTCGGCGAGCCCTGGAACAGCGCCGCCGTCGCGACGGGCACCGGCCACATCGTCACCGTCAAGGCGCTGCTGTGGCGCAACAGCCCGGAAAAGGTCATCGGTGCCCGCAGGGCTTGGGCTGAGGAAAACCCAGAGGCGCTAGCCGCCCTGCTCAGGGCGCTGCATCATTCCGCCCGTTGGTGCCAGGATCCGGCGAACCGCGGCGAACTGGCCGCGCTGATGGCAAGGCCAGCCTTCCTCGGGCAGCCGGAGACGATCCAGATGCCGGCGCTCACCGGACGCCTTCAACTCGGCGGCGGCGCGGAACGGCGCGTCGAGGATTTCTTCCTGCCTTTCGACAAGGCGGCCAATTTTCCCTGGAAGAGCCATGCGCTGTGGTTCTACACGCAGATGGTGCGCTGGGGGCAGTTGCCGCACACGCCACAGAACCTGGCCATCGCCCGCGACTGCTACCGGCCCGACCTCTATCGATCGGCGCTCAAGCCGCTTGGAGTCGCGCTGCCCGGCGCCAATGCCAAGGTCGAGGGCGCATTGAAGGTCGCGACGCCTGTCGGCTCAGCGGGGGCCAGTCTCATCCTTGGCCCCGATGGATTCTTCGACGGCCAAATCTTCGATCCGGACCGGATCGACGCCTATATTGACGGCCAGAAGCGAGCTTGATTATTTGCGCGCCATTCTTGTGCATTGCACAAAATTTATGCGGTGTTGTCGCGCCATTGATCAATGTTTGACCGCGAACATGTTTGGCACGATCGCCGACTGGCGTTCATACCGCTTTGTTTTTCCACAGAATTCAGCTTCTTCGTAGAACTGGCACGCTTCGTGCTTTGAAATAGCCGAGCCCCTCGCGGGCAATGGAACAGGCGTCCAATGGCGGGCGCCACAGGCAAAGCTGCCGCTCAGGTCACCACGCGATCCCGGATGCACGGACGCGAGAGGGCCTGGACGGCAGCTTTTTTGTTTTGGCGACACGCAATCGACGGCGCTGGCCCCAAGCAGCGCCCAACGGGAGACGACGATGACGAGATGGATCGGAACGACATCCCTCAAGGATTTCACCCGCCGCGATTTCCTGGCGAGCAGCGCGCTGACGGCGGTGCTGTTCATCGCCGCGCTGCTCTTGTTTCCCGCCAGCCACGAAGCCGAAGGCAAGGGTCCGCAAGTGACCGCGCAAGCCCCGTCGTGCTGACCATGATCAACACCACACGCGGCGCCTTCCTCGCTGCAAACCGGAGCTAGCCATGACCGCAAATCTCCCAGCCGCGCCCAGCCAGGACAGTGCTTCCCGGCAGGCGCTTACCATGTCCACCATCGCCTTCACCGTCTGCTTCGCGGTGTGGACGATCTTTTCCATCATCGGCGTTCGCATCAAGCAGGAGCTTGGGCTCAACGAGACCGAGTTCGGCCTGCTGGTCGGCACGCCGATCCTGACGGGCTCGCTCGTGCGCATGGTGCTCGGCGTCTGGACCGACCGCTATGGCGGCCGCCTGGTCTACACAGCGACCATGCTCGCGGCCGCGGTCGCGACCTTCCTGCTCGCTTTCGCGCACACCTACGGGCAGATGCTGCTGGCCGCGCTCGGCGTCGGGCTCGCGGGCGGCTCGTTCGCCGTTGGCGTCGCCTATGTCTCGCGCTTCTTTCCAGCCGGAAAACAAGGCACAGCGCTCGGCATCTTCGGTGTCGGCAATGTCGGCGCCGCGGTCACCAAGTTCCTGGCGCCGTTCGTGCTCTTGTCCTGGGGCTGGCAGTCGGTGGCGCTGATCTGGGCGGCTGCGCTGGTCGTCATGGCCATCGTCTTCTGGTTCACGACCGACGACGATCCGGTCATCCGCGAGCGCCGCGCCGGTCCGGTGGCGCCGGCAAGAAGCTTCTGGCAGGAATTCGCGCCGCTGAAGAACCTGCGGGTCTGGCGCTTGGCCTTCTACTACTTCTTTTCCTTCGGCGCGTTCGTGGCGCTGTCGCTCTGGCTGCCGCGTTACCTGATCGGTGTCTACGGCTTCGGCATCGCCACCGCCGGCATGATCGGCGCCGCCTATTCGATCCCCGCCAGCATCTTCCGCGCCTATGGTGGCGTGCTTTCCGACCGCATCGGCGCCCGCACCGTGCTCTACTGGACCTTCAGCGTTTGTGCCGTCGCGACGCTCGTTCTGTCTCTCCCCTCGGCAGACTATGTCGTGCGCGGCATCAGCGGGCCGATCCCCTTCCACTTCGAGATCGGCCCGCTCGCCTTCATCGCCGTCGCTTCCGTGCTCGGCTTCTTCATGAGCCTCGGCAAGGCCGCCGTCTACAAGCACATCCCGGCCTATTATCCGCAGAGCGTCGGCGCGGTCGGCGGCGTGGTCGGCATGATCGGCGGGCTCGGCGGTTTCATCCTGCCGATCGCCTTCGGCGCGCTGAACGACCTCACCGGCGTCTGGTCGAGCTGCTTCATGCTCCTGTTCCTGATCGTCAGCTCGTGCCTGCTCTGGATGCACGTCACCATCCGCCGGATGGAGCGCGCGGCCGCCGTCAAGACATCGTCCCTTTCCTACGCCGCCGAATAGATCGGAGCAGACCGGACATGAGCGAAAAACTCGTCATCATCGGCAATGGCATGGCGCCCGGCAGGCTGCTGGAGCACCTGCTGGAGGCAGCGCCGGACCGCTACGCCGTCACCATCTTCAACGCCGAGCCGCGCGTGAACTACGACCGCATCATGCTGTCGCCGGTGCTCTCGGGCGAGAAGGCGTTCGAGGAGATCGTCATCCATGGCGACGGCTGGTACATCAAGCACGGCATCACGCTCTACAAGGGCCACAAGATTGTCGCCATCGACCGTGAGGCCAAGACCGTCACCTCGGACCACGGCGTGACCGAAAGCTATGACCGGCTGGTCATCGCTACCGGCTCGGTGCCCTTCATCATTCCGGTGCCCGGCAAGGAATTGCCGGGCGTGCTCAGCTATCGCGACCTCGACGACGTCAATGCCATGCTGCTCGCCGCGCAGTCGCGTGCCAAGGCAATCGTCATCGGCGGTGGCCTGCTTGGGCTCGAAGCCGCTGCCGGGCTGAAAGAACGCGGCATGGACGTCACCGTGCTGCACGTCATGCCGACGCTGATGGAGCGCCAGCTCGATCCGGCCGCCGGCTACCTGCTGCAGAAGGCCGTCGAGGCGCGCGGCATCAAGGTCATGACCAAGGCCAACACCAAGGCCATCGTCGGCAACGGCAAGGTCGAGGGCGTAGAACTGATGGATGGCACGGTCATCCCGGCAACGCTGGTTGTGATGGCGGTCGGCATCCGGCCCAGCACCACGCTCGCCAAGGAGGCCGGGCTGGAGGTCAATCGCGGCATCGTAGTCGACGACCGCATGCGGACTTCCGATCCGGCGATCATGGCGCTCGGCGAATGCGCGGAGGTCGGCGGCCATGTCTATGGGCTGGTCGCGCCGCTCTATGAGATGGCCCGCGTCGCGGCCGCCGGGCTGGCGGATGGCGAGGACAGGCGCTTCGTCCACTCCGACACGCCGACCAAGCTCAAGGTCACCGGCATCGACCTCTATTCGCTCGGCGATTTCGCCGACGGCGAGGATCGCGAGGAGATTATCCTGCGCGACGCATCCGCCGGCATCTACAAGCGCGTCGTGCTGCAGGACAACCGCATCATCGGCACGGTGCTGTTCGGCGAGACGGGCGACGGCGCCTGGTTCAACGACCTCAAGAAGAAGGCGACCGACATTTCGGAGATGCGCGACACGCTGATCTTCGGCCAAGCGTTCCAGGGAGGCGTTTCCTCGGACCCTTTGGCGGCCGTTGCGGCACTGGCGGATGATGCGGAAATCTGCGGCTGCAACGGCGTCTGCAAGGGAAAGATCACCGGCGCGATCACCGGCAAGGGGCTGACCGGTCTCGACGATGTGCGCGCCCACACCAAGGCCTCGGCTTCGTGCGGCTCGTGCACGGGCCTCGTCGAGCAACTGCTGAAGCTCACGTTGGGCGACACCTACAATCCGGCGGCGGTGCAGCCCATGTGCGGCTGCACCAGCCTTGGCCATGACGATGTGCGGCGGCTGATCAAGGCGAAGGGACTGAAGACGATCCCCGCCGTCATGCAGGAACTGGAATGGAAGACCTCCTGCGGCTGCGCAAAGTGCCGGCCGGCGCTGAACTACTATCTCGTCTGCGACTGGCCTGACCAATATGCCGACGACTACCAGTCGCGCTTCATCAACGAGCGCGTGCACGCCAACATCCAGAAGGACGGCACCTATTCGGTGGTGCCGCGCATGTGGGGCGGCGTCACCAGCGCCGGCGAACTGCGCGCCATCGCCGACGTGGTCGACAAGTTCGACATCCCGATGGTCAAGGTCACCGGCGGCCAGCGCATCGACATGCTGGGCATCCGCAAGGAGGACCTGCCGGCGGTGTGGGCCGATCTCGGCAAGGCCGGCTTCGTCTCCGGCCATGCCTACGCCAAGGGCCTGCGCACCGTGAAGACCTGTGTCGGTTCCGACTGGTGCCGTTTCGGCACGCAGGATTCGACCGGCCTCGGCATCCGCATCGAAAAATTCATGTGGGGCTCGTGGACACCGGCCAAGGTGAAGATGGCGGTGTCGGGATGCCCGCGCAACTGCGCGGAAGCGACCTGCAAGGATGTCGGCGTGGTCTGCGTCGACTCCGGCTACGAGATCCATTTCGCCGGGGCCGCCGGCCTCGATATCAAGGGCACCGAAGTGCTCGGCCTGGTCAAGACCGAGGACGAGGCGCTGGAGGTGATCGTGGCGCTTGTCCAGATGTATCGCGAACAGGCCCGCTATCTGGAGCGCATCTACAAATGGGCCAAACGCGTCGGCACCGCCGAGATCAAGAAGCAGATCCTGGACGATGCAGAGCGCCGCAGGACGCTCTTCGACCGCTTCGTCTTCAGCCAGAAATTCGCGCAGGTCGATCCGTGGTCGGAGCGCGTCTCCGGCAAGGACAAGCACGAGTTCCGGCCGATGGCGTCGGTCGGTTTCGCGGAGGCAGCGGAGTGACCAATATGAACTGGATCGCCATCGGCTCCATCGCCGACATTCCGCCGCGCGGCGCGCGTTGCGTCGTCACACCGCAAGGCAAGATTGCCGTCTTCCGCACGGCGGACGATCAGGTCTTCGCCATCGACGAGCATTGCCCGCACAAGGGAGGACCGCTCAGCCAGGGCATCGTCCATGGCGCGGCGGTGACTTGCCCGCTGCACAATTGGGTGATCTCGCTGGAGACCGGCAAGGCGCTCGGCGCCGACGAAGGCTCGGTCCGGACTATACCGGTCAAGGTCGAGGGCGAACGGTTGTTCATCGCGCTCGAAGCGCTGGCCTCGAAAGCGGCCTGAGGCATGGAAGAAGCACGCGAGGTGAGGACCACCTGTCCCTATTGCGGGGTGGGTTGCGGCGTGCTGGCCGAGGTCGCCGCGGACGGCACGACGACCGTTCGCGGCGATCCCGATCATCCGGCCAATCTAGGCAAGCTTTGCTCGAAGGGTGCTGCGCTTGGCGAGACGCTCGGCCTTGAAGGCCGCGTGCTGTTGCCGGAAATCGGCGGCAGGCGGGCGAGCTGGGACGAAGCGCTCGACCTCGTTGCCGACAAATTCTCGCGGGCGATTGCCGAGCATGGACCGGACTCGGTCGCCTTCTATGTATCCGGCCAGCTACTGACCGAGGATTATTACGTCGCCAACAAGCTGATGAAGGGCTTCATCGGCTCGGGCAACATCGACACCAATTCGCGGCTCTGCATGGCGTCGTCCGTCGCCGGCCACCGCCGCGCTTTCGGCGAGGACATCGTTCCCGGTGTCTATGAGGATTTCGCGTGCGCCGATCTCATCGTGCTCACCGGCTCCAACACCGCATGGTGCCATCCGGTGCTCTACCAGCGCATGCTTGCGGCGCGAAGGGAACGCGGAACCAGGATCGTCGTCATCGATCCGCGCCGCACCGCCACGGCCGACGAGTGCGACCTGCATCTGGCGCTCGATCCGGGTACGGATGTGCTGTTGTTCAACGGGCTGCTGGCGCATCTCGCGCAAGCCGGAAAGGCCGATGCCGCTTTCGTCCGTGACCATACATCGGGCTTCGACGCCGCATCCGCGCTCGCCTGCGCCGACGCGCCGTCGATTGCGCGCGTCGCGAAAGGTTGCGGGCTGGCAGTCACCGATATCCAGGCCTTCTACGATCTCTTCGCCACCACAGAGCGGACCGTCACGGTCTACAGCCAGGGCGTCAACCAGTCGGCGCATGGGACCGACAAGGTCAACGCCATCATCAACTGCCATCTCGCCACCGGCCGCATCGGGCGACCCGGCATGGGGCCGTTCTCGGTCACCGGTCAGCCGAACGCCATGGGCGGCCGCGAGGTAGGCGGCCTGGCCAACCAGCTCGCCGCGCATATGGACTTCGCGGATGAGGCCAACGTCGACCGGGTCTCGCGCTTCTGGAAGGCGCCAAGCGTCGCGCGGCGCGGCGGCCTGAAGGCGGTGGATATGTTCCAGGCGGTCGCCGACGGCCGCATCAAGGCGCTGTGGGTGATGGGCACCAATCCGGCCGTCAGCATGCCGGATGCGTCGCGCGTGCGCGCCGCCTTGTCCAAATGCGATTTCGTCGTTGTCTCGGATGTGACCCGCACCGACACCACGCGCCATGCCGACGTGCTGCTGCCGGCCGCCGCCTGGGGCGAGAAGGACGGCACGGTCACCAATTCGGAGCGGCGCCTCTCGCGTCAGCGGCCGTTCCTGCCGCCGCCGGGCGAGGCAAGAGCCGACTGGCGCATCATCTGTGATGTCGCCGCCCGCATGGGCTTTGGCGATGCCTTCGCCTACCAAACGCCGGCCGACATCTTCCGCGAGCACGCCGCGCTGTCCGCCTTCGAGAACAGCGGCGAGCGCCTGTTCGATCTCGGCGGCATGGCTGACCTCAGCGACACGGACTATGCCGCCTTCGCGCCGCGTCACTGGCCCGCACCGGAGCGAGGCGAGCAGCAGATACGATTGTTCGGCGACGGCCGTTTCCCGACGCCCGACGGCCGTGCGCGATTCGTGCCGGTGCGGCAGGAGGCAACGGCCTTCACCGTCGATGCCGATTATCCGCTGGCCCTGAACACCGGCCGGCTGCGCGACCAGTGGCACACCATGACGCGCACCGGGACCGTGCCGCGTTTGATGGCGAACGCGCCGGAGCCCGCGGTCGACATCCATCCGGCGGATGCGGCCGCGCACCGTCTCAAGGACGGCGACCTCGCTCAGCTTTCGACGCGCTTCGGCTTCGTCCGTGCACGGGTGCGGGTGTCGGAAGCACAGCGACGCGGCCAGGCCTTCCTGCCAATGCATTGGAGTGGCCATTTCGCGGCGAAGGCAGCGGCCGGTCTGCTGTCCTCGCCGATCACCGATCCTTATTCCGGCCAGCCAGAGCTCAAGCATGTTCCGGCAATGATCGTGCGGGAAGACATCGGATGGGCGGGCGTGCTCATTACACGCCGCGATTTGCGGCCGACAGGTTTCGTCCATTGGAGCCGACAGGCGGTCGAGGGCGGTTGGGTCTACGAGCTGACCGGAACGGAGCCGCCGGATCAGGGCATTCTCCTGGCGCGCAAGCTGCTTGGCGTCCAACGGCGAGATCAGCTTCTGGAATATACTGACCGGCGCGGCCTCGCCTATCGCGCGGCGGCCATTGACGATGGCGGCGCCATGGCGGAAGCCTTGCTGGTCGCCGCCCCGGATCAGTTGCCGGCACGTGACTGGCTGGTGTCGCTGCTCGCAGCGCGCCAGCCACTGTCGGCGACCGATCGCCATGCGCTTTTGTCGGGACGCTCGCCGGTGCCCATGCCTGCCATCGGGCGAGTCGTGTGCGCGTGCTTCCATGTCGGCGCCAACCAGCTTGCGTCGGCCGTAGCCGCCGGATGCGACAGCCTCGAAGCGATCGGCTCGACGCTGCGCGCCGGTACCAATTGCGGCTCGTGCCGCTCGGAGATCAGGGCGATCATCGATGCCCGCCATGTACAGGCGGCGGAGTGAGCCGCGCCTGTCACGGCCACGTCGCTTGGTTCTATCGGTCCTCGACGATCCGCAGATACGCCGCCGTCACGAACAGCACGATGAAGCCGAACAGGATGCGGCGGCCGCCTTCGGGCATTTGCAGGATGGTGAGCAGCGTCGTCAGCACGGTCAGGATCAGCGCGCCGATGATGGTGCCGGTGTAGCCGCCGCGGCCGCCGAAGATCGAGGTGCCGCCGATGACGGCGGCGGCCACGGATGGCAGCACCAGCGGTTCGGCGAGCGACAGCGAGGGCGCCTTGATCAGGCCGATATAGAGCAGGCCGGTGAGGCCGGCGAGCAGGCTGGAGAGAACGTAGAGCGCGGTGATCACCTGCCAGTAGCGCACGCCCGACAGTCTGGCCGCGCGCTCATTGTCGCCGACGGCGTAGAGCAGGCGGCCGAAGCCGGTGCGGTTCAGCATGAAGACGATCAGCACCGCCACCGGCACGAACAGCAGAAGCGCGTTGGGAAAACCGTAGGTGACGCCGGTGCCCAGCCAGCTGAGGAAATCGGGAATCTTGGCGCCGGAGGCGATCACGGTGCGCTGGTAGACCTGCAGGAAGCCGGTGCCGATCAGGCTGGTGCCGAGCGTCATGATCAGAGGATGCACCCGGAACACGCCGACGCCGATGCCGTTGACGAGGCCGATCAGTACGGCGGGCAGCATGGCCAGCAGAAAAGCCACCGCCGGATCCTGGTTGACGATCTGCGTCGCCATGATGAAGGCGCCCATCGTCGCCACCGTGCCGACGGAAAGGTCGATGCCGCCGGTCAGCATGGTCATGGTCTGGCAGCCGGCGAGGATCGCCAGCGGGATGGCGAATTTCGCCGTGTTGGCGAGCCAGCGCTCGTTGACGATGCCGGGGCGCAGCACCTGCAGGATCGCCACGAGGATGATCAAAAGGATGATCAGCGGGATGAGCGGCCGGTCCGCCATGAAGCGCTTGATCCGGCGACCGAACGAGACCGGCTGGGGCATGGTCGCGATGTCGGTCATGGCGTTGCTCCTGCCGGGCGGCTCCGCATGGTGATGAAGGCGCCGAACATGACGACGGCGACCATGATCGCGCCTTCGATGATCGCGGTGACGTTCGGATCGATGGCCAGAAGCGTCAGGTCGGTGCGCACCAGCCTCAGCACGAAGACGGCGATGATCGGCCCGAGCAGGCCGCCCTTGCCGCCGCCGAGCGCGACGCCGCCCAGCACCACCGCGGCGACGCTGGCCAGCAGATAGGGCCCGGGGATGGGCGCGCCGATGCCGGTGCTGACGGTGAGCGACAGGCCGCCAAGCGCTGCGAACAGGCCGGACAGCGCGTAGGCGATGATCCTGGTGCGCGCCACCGGCACGCCGCTGCGGAAGGCGGCGAGCTCGTTGCTGCCGATGGCGTAGATGGAGAGGCCGAGGCGTGAGCGCCTGAGCGGAATCCACACGATGCAGAGGCAGACGACGAGCAGCACCAGCGCCTTCGGCACCCAGGCGTCCGCCCAATCCGGCAGGCCGGGGATCGGCACGGTGCCGATGACGCTTGCCTTCAGCCATTCGGCGGCGGCGCCGCCGGGGGCGCCCAGCACAAGCAGCGCCGCGCCCTGGAGCACGAACAGCATGGCCAGGGTGACGACGATGTCGGGCACCCGGGTGACGACGATGAGGAGGCCGTTCAGCGCGCCGAGCACCAGTCCGATGGCCAGCACGAAGGGCACGACGAACACGGCATATTCCTCGCTGGCGCCGTTCATCATCGAGGCGGCGGTGACGCTGGTCAGCGCCATCATGGCGGCGACCGACAGGTCGATGCCGCCGGCGATGACGACGACGGTCTGGGCCGCGACGGCAAAGGCATAAGGCAGAACCGCGCGCGCCAGCGAACCGAAGTCGCCGCTGCCATAGCCCGGCTGGATCAGCTTGGTGACGACGAAGAGAAAGATCAGCAGGGCGAACAGACCCGCGACCCAACCCTGGTTGCGGAGAAAGCGGCTCATGACGCGGCCTCCGCGCTGGAACCGGGTTTGACCTCGGCAAGGATGCCGACATCCGCCTTGGCGCCGCGCGGCAGCCCGTAGGCTGCGCGCATCAATGCCGCTTCATCGGCTTGCTCGACCGGGAAAGTGTCGACGACGCGGCCGCCGAAGATGACGATGACGCGGTCGCAGACACGCTGCACCTCTTCCATTTCGGAGGTGTAGAACAGCACCGACTTGCCCTGGCCGGCGAGCTCGCGCAGCAGCTTGTAGATTTCCTGCTTGGTGCCGACATCGATGCCGCGCGTCGGGTCGAAGCAAAGGATGGTGCGGGCGTTGGCCGCGATCCAGCGGGCGATGGTCACCTTCTGCTGGTTGCCGCCGGAAAGGCGCTGCACCTCGCCCTGGGCGCGGGTGTCGATCTGCAATCTGGCGATGGCGCTGGAAACCACCACCTGCTCGCGGCGCATGCGGATCGGGCCCCATTTGCGCAACGCCGCGCTGAAGGGCAGCGCGATGTTCTCGCGCACCGAGCGCTGCATGGCCAAGGCCTCGGCGCGGTCGCCCGGCACATAGGCGATGCCGGCCTGGATGGCGTCGCTCGGATGCGAGAATTTCACCGGCGCGCCGTCGACGTCGATGGTGCCGCCGGTCGGACGGATCGAGCCGGCAAGCGCTGCGAAGAGCTCGTCCTGGCCCTGGCCCTCGAGCGCAAACACGCCGGCGACCTCGCCATTGGCGAGATCGAAGGAGACGTCGTTGAGCTTGGTGCCGAGCTGCAGGTTGCGGACCGACAATCGCGGGCGGCGGCCGCCGGCAACCGCCACATCATTTGCCGCGCGCGCGGCGACGTGTGTCTTCTCGATGCGGGTGCCGAGCATCATCTCGACTATTCTTTCTTCGACGCCCGGCTCGATGTCGACGACACCGACCGTGGAGCCGTCGCGCAGCACGGTGGCGCGGTCGCAGAGCGCGGATATCTCGACGAAACGGTGCGAGATGAAGATGACGGAGCGGCCGGCATCGCCCTGGCGGCGCACGACTTCCAGCACCTTCTCGGCAAGGTTCGCGGGCAGAGCCGCGGTCATCTCGTCGAGGAGAAGCACGTCGGGTTCGACGGCAAGCGCGCGCGCCAGGTCGAGCACGCGCAGGATGGCCAAGGGGATATGACGCGCCGTCTCGCGGATATCGAGGTCGGGAATGCCGAGCTCGCGCACCCAGGCGCGGAAAGGCTCGACCGGCGTGCCGGTCAGCCGCAGATTGGACAGGACATCGAGATCGGGGATCAGCGCCGGTTCCTGGTAGACCGGCAGCAGCCCGGCGCGGCGGGCGTCGGCGGGCGAGCGGACATCGAGCTGCTGGCCGCGGATCAGGATGCGCCCGGCGTCCGCCTTGATCGCGCCGGTCAGGATCTTCACCAAGGTCGACTTGCCGGCGCCGTTGGCGCCCATCAGCGCATGCACCTCGCCCGGCAATACGGAAAGCGAGGCGTTGCGCAGCGCGGCAACCGCACCGTAGTTCTTCGCTACGCCTGTGGCGTCGAGGAGGAGGTTGGTGGTCAAAGCTTTCTCGATCCAGAGCGTTTCACCGTTTCATGGAAACGGCGAACCGCTCTATCCTTTGTTTTACGCAATTCCGGACGGAAAACCGCTCACACTTTTCCTGGAATTGCTCGAAGGCTCAAATTATGCGTGCCAAATCAAATGGCAAGGACGCCAGACCTTGGTCCAGCGTCCTCGCGCTTGCGTCCGGATCAGGCGCTTATTCGCCCGGGCCCTTGCAGGCTACGATCTGCTCCTTGGTGTAGGTCGTCCAGTCTGGGATCGAGATCGAGACCGGCCATTCGGGGCTGAGCGACGGATCGACGACGCTCTTCAGCTTGGCCTTGCCTTCGTCGGTGGCGTTTTCCCAGAGCTGCGGCTCGACCAGCACGGTCTGCTGTGCCGGCTTCTTGCCGTCGAGGATCTGCAAGGCGAGCGTCACGCCGGCGCCGCCGATCGAGCCGGGATTGGTGACCGCAGCACCGACCAGGCCCTTGACCGAGCTGAGCTGGCCGACGAAGCCCGCATTGTCGGCGCCGACCACAGGCACCATCGGCGCCTGTTGTTCGACCAGCGCGTCGACAATCACGTTGTCGATGCCAGAGGTCCAGATGCCGTTGATCGGGGTGCCGGTGGCGAGGAAGGACAGGATCTGCTGCTTGGCCTGGTCCTGCTGCCAGCCGGTGAAGACTTCCTGCGCGACTTTCACGTCGGGGAATTCGGCGAGCGCCTTCTTGAAGCCTTTGTCGCGATCTGAGTCGGCCGAAGCGCCGGCGGCGCCGCGCATGTAGAACACCTCGCCCTTGCCGCCCATCTGCTGGAACAGCCACTTGGCGCCGAGATAGGCATATTGTTCCTGGTTGTTGGAGATGATGTAGGCGGACGGCTCAGTCACCGCCTGGTCGACGGCGACGACGACGATGCCGGCCTTGGTGGCTTCCTCGAGGCCGGCCTTGATGCCGGCCGGATCGGCCGGGTTGACGACGATGGCGTCGACCTTGGCGCTGATCAGGTTGCGGATGTCCTCGAGCTGGCCGGCGGCGTCAGTGTTGCGGTGGGCGATGTTGAGCTTCGTCACTTCGCCGGATGCGAGCGCCTGCGCCTTCATCGCGCAGATCATTTCCTCGCGCCAGCCATTGCCCTGCACGGTGTTGGAAATGCCGATCGTATACTTGCCGGCGGCGGCCGAAACGCCCACCGAGGCAAGCAAGGCGGCGCCGGCAAGGAGCGAGGCCACGGTCAGATGTCTTTTCATTTCAGTAACTCCTCCACATTGATCTTTTCAGTTCAGTTCCAGGGCTCCGACGCGGTCGGAGCCAAGCTTTTCGTCATTTGATGAAGGGGCGCAGCACATCGCGGGCAAGCAGGAAACCGCGCTTGACCTTTTCATCCGTCCCCTCGAAGCGCCGGTCCTCATGCTCGATGATGACCGGCCCGTCATAACCGGCCCGGTAGAGGCCCGAAAAAATCCTGCTCCAATCGATGTCCCCAAGCCCCGGCATGCGCGGCACCTGCCAGCCTATGCCAGCCGAAAGGATTCCGCGCTCGTACAAACCATCATGATCAATCATCAGATCCTTGGCGTGCACATGCAGCATGCTCTTGCCGAACTCGCGGATGAAGCGCTCCTTGTCGATCATCTGCCAGACGAGATGCGAGGGGTCGAAGTTCATGCCGACGTCGCCGCCCCAGGCTTCGAGGATGCGGCGCCAGACATAGGGCGAGTAGGCGATGTTGTGCCCGCCCGGCCATTCGTCGTAGCTGAAGATCATCGGGCAGTTCTCGAAGGCGAGCTTCACGCCATGCTCGCGGGCATGGGCGATGATCGCCGGCCAGACCTTCTGCGCATCCTTCCAGTTGGCATCGATAGTCTTCGAAGCGTCGCCGCCGCAGAAGGTGTTGACGAGCGGGACCCCCATGCGGCTCGCCAGCACGATCACTTTCTTCAGATGATCGATCACCGCTTCGCGATGCGCCCGGTCGGGATGGAGCGGATTGGGGTAGAAGCCGAGGCCCGAGATGGCCAGGCCCTTGCCGGCAAGCTCGGCGGCTATGTTCTTGGCCTGCGCGGCCGAGACGTCCACGTCGATATGGCTGGTGCCAGCGTAGCGGCGGCTGGCGCCGGACGTCTTCGGCCAGCAGGCGATTTCCAGCGCCTCGAAGCCGACAGAGCGCGCCCAGTCGGCAACTTCGCCGAGTGGCGTATCCGGAAACGGTGCTGTCAGCAGTCCAAGCTTCATGTTCCCTCCCAGTTGCTAACTATGCAGATCGCGCCGGCTGCTTCAACCGCGCATCGGTTGGCCCAGCGCAGACTTGTCCGACAAAGCCCATCGGATCGCCTGAAAGCAAGCCGTCGAGCCCGGCGACGACATGCGCCCGGAATGTGGCGTTGGCGGCCAAGGACGGGTCGAAGATAGCGTCAATGGCAAGGATCGAATCGACAAGCGCGCTGCTGTCCGCACCGATGCGGTCGGCGATCGCCGCAATTTTCTCGGCAAAGGGGTCGGAAACCTGCCAGGCGCGGCCGAAACGCGCGGACGCCTTGATCAGATAGCCCATCCAGCCGGCGACCGGAACCGACAGCAGCGCAATGCTCTCGCCCTTTGCCAGGCGGTCGCGGATCGGGTTGAGCAGGCGCTGCACGATCTTCTGCGAGCCGTCAGTGGCGATCTGGTGGTTGCGATGGCGGATCGCGGTGTTGGCGAGGCGCGACAGGCTCTGCTCGACATAGGCTGTCAGCGCTATGCCGGGCACGGGCATCAGCGTCGGCAGCGTTTCCTCGGTCAGCATGCGGCGGACAAAGCCTGCCAGAAGCGGGTCGGCGATGGTCTCGAACGTGTGCTCGAAGCCGCCCAAAACGCCGAGATAGCTGAGCGTCGTCTGGGCGCCGTTCAGGACGCGCATCTTAAGATGCTCGAACGGTGTGACATCGTCGACGAAGGTCGCGCCGACGCGGTCCCAACGCGGGACACGGCCGGCGAAGCGGTTCTCGATCACCCATTGGCGGAAGCGCTCGCCCACCACCACGGCGCCGTCGCGGTAGCCGAAGCGCTTCTCGACGGTGTCGATATCGGCTTCGGTCGTCGCCGGCGCGATGCGGTCGACCATGGCCGAGGGGAAGGCGACATTGGCCTCGATCCAGTCCGCCAGCCTCCTGCCGCGCCGCTCGGCGAATGTGCGCACGACATTGCCGAGGATAATGCCGTTGGTGGGGATGTTGTCGCAGGACAGCAGCGTCACCGGCCGGCCATGCGTGGCCATGCGCAGCTCCAGCGCCCTTGCCAGGATGCCTGGCACGCTGCCCGGCGTCTCGGGATTGGCGAGATCGTGCGCGATGTCGGGATGGTCGGGGTCGAGCGCGCCGCTCGACGGAATGTGGCAATAGCCTTTCTCGGTCACCGTCATGGTGACCATCTCGATGTCGGGCGAGGCGAGCACGTCCAGCGCCGGCACCGCACTTTCCTGGCTGTCGACGACGCTAACGATGCTGCCGATGATGCGCGCTTCGACCTCGTCGTTCTGACGGATCAGCCGCGTGTAGAGGCCGTCCTGGCGCCCCAGCGTGTCGGCCAGTAGGGGAGATCGGATATTGATGCCGACCAGTCCCCAGCGGTCGAAATCCTTCGCCAGCAGGTCATCGGTGTATTCGGCCTGATGGCAGCGGTGGAAGGCGCCGACACCGATATGGGCGATTCCAGGCTTCAGCGCGGCGCGATTGTAAGCCGGCTTGCGGACCTCCGACGGTAATCGGCCGAGCAGGGCAGGGCCGAGGTTATCGGGCGACGACACGCTCACCGGTTGGCTCCGATCACCCATTGTTCCTGGTCGATCAGCGCGCCGGTCATCGGGCCGGCAGCATCGGAAAGCAGGAAGACGGCAAGGTTGGCTATGTCGGTCACGGAGAACAGCCGGCCGAAGGGCTGCGTCGCATTGGCCGCGTCGAGCCAGCCCGGCCCCTGGCTGAGCGTCTCGGCTTGCATGACGCGCTCGGCCGGCGTGTCGGTCCAGCCGACATTGATGCCGTTGACGCGGATGCGGTCGAAGCGGTGGGCGTTGGCGGCGTTCTTGGTCAGCGTCGCCAGCGCGCCCTTGGTGGCGGAATAGACGGCAAGCTCCGGCGAGCCGCAATGCGCGTTGATCGACAGGATGTTGACGATCGAGCCGCCCTGTCCGCGCTTCTTCATGTCGGCGATCGCCGCCTGCATCAGGAAGAAGGGCGCGCGGGCGTTGACGGCAAACAGCGATGCCCAATCGTCGAGCGTGGCGTCGACGAAAGAGGCGCGATCGGTCAGCCCGGCGGCGTTAACCAGGCCGTCGATGCGACCGAAGCGTTCGATGCAGGCCTGCGCCAGCCGCGCCGGGGTTTGCGGATCACCGAGGTCGGCGGAAGCGAAGGCGGCAGCGGTGCCCATGGCCGAGAGCTCTGCCGCGGCAGCGTCGCCACGTTCCTGGTTACGGCCAGTGATCAGCAGTCCGGCGGCGCCGGAGCGCGCGGCGATCTCGGCGATCGCCCGGCCGATGCCTTGCGTCGCGCCGGTGACCAGCACCACCTTGCCGTCGAGACGAACCTCCATTCCTCCTCCCGGAACAAAGTTTCCATTTTTTCAAATATGGAACGATGGTTCTCTTTAGTCAATCGTTAGAGCGGTTCGCCGTTTTCATGGAACCGGTGAACCGCTCTATCTCCTTGTCTTTCGCAATTCCGGACGGAAAACCGCTCACGCTTTTCCTGGAATTGCTCTCGTCAACCTGTCCGTTGCGCGACGACGCCGTGGACCAAGGCCATGCCGACCGCGAGCGAGGCGGCGAGCGAACGGAAGCCGCCGAAATCCTGCTCGACCACTTCCAGCCAGGTGTCGGAGAGTTTTACCAGCGGCGAAAACGTGCTGTCGGTGATGGCGACGATGCGCGCCTTGCGCTCACGCGCGACGGCGACGAGGTCGGGCGTGATCGAATTGTAGGGGCTGAAGGAGACGGCCAGCACCGCGTCGCGCGGCGTGATGCAGCCGACCTGGTCCAAGGCGGTCGAGCCGACATTGTCGACCAGCACGTTGCGCACGCCCTGCTGCGAGAGCGTCAGCGACAGATAGGTGGTGACCGGGAAGGCGCGCTTGCTGCCGATCACATAGATCAGCTCGGCCGCTGCCAGATGATCGACCATCGTCTCGAAAGCGGCGATATCGAAATTATTGCCGATGCGGCCGAGCGAGGCCTGGCAGGCACCGACCATGCCATTGAGGAAATGCAGGTTTGCATTCGGTTCCTCGGCCTTGTCCGGGCTGCCTTGCATGTCCGGCCAGGAGCCCTTCATGCGGTCCTTGAACAGGACCTGGAAATCGGAAAAGCCGGAATAGCCGAAGATCTGCGCGAAGCGCACCAGGGTCGAGGGCTGCACGCCGGCCTGGTCCGCCACTTGCGCGATCGTGCCCAGAGCCACGTCGCTCGGATGCTGCCAGAGGAAGATCGCGACCTGGCGAAGCCGTTTCGGGAAATGCACGGTGCCTGACGAGAGCACCGCCCGCAGCTCTTCATAGGTTTGCGGCTTGGTGTAGCCAAGTGCTGCCAGCGACCGGCTCCGCTTTCTCGCCGCCGTCTCCAGACTGTGTGCAGACTGTTCGTCGGCCGCCTTGCCGCGGCCGCTCATAGGATATGCCTCATCGTGACCCCAACCATCGGATGCGTCATCCGATCCCTGCCCTCCGGATGCGGTCCGCTGGATCAGGACGACGTTTCGTTGAGCCGTCGTCCTGATCCGGCTCGTTGTTGAAGCATGGTCTTTTCCGAAAACCGGTTCCCACTTTTCGGGATCATGCTCTAGCTGGACCTGGATCAAAAGCTAACGCGGCACACTCGTTTTACAAAACGAAAAATAGAAATATCATTCGAAAACAACGGCGGTCGGTTACGACGAACATCGGCGACGACCGGCACATCGAACTTGGGAGGATAATCGCAATCATGGTCTATGCAACCGCCGACGGTACGTCGCGTCAACGTCTCCGGGTCGGCATGGTCGGAGGCGGCCGCAACGCCTTCATCGGCGCCGTGCACCGGCTGGCCATGCGGCTCGACGACCAGATCGCACTGGTCGCGGGCGCTTTGTCCTCCGATCCGGAGAATGCCGCGGCCTCCGCCGCGGAGATCGGCATCGCGCCCGAGCGCAGCTATGCCGACTACCGCGCCATGGCGAAGGCCGAGGCGGCGCGGCCGGACGGCATCGAGGCGGTGGTCATCGTCACGCCCAACCATCTGCACGCGCCGGTCGCCACCGCCTTCCTCGAAGCCGGCATCGACGTGATCTGCGACAAGCCGCTGTCGACGACGCTTGCCGAGGCCGAAGCGCTGGTTGCGCTGACCAAAGCCAGGAAGCGCCGCTTCGTCGTCACGCTCAACAACACCGGTTACGCCATGGTGCGCCAGGCGCGCGAGATGGTGGCGGCGGGCGAACTCGGCCGCATCGTGTCGGTGCACGGCGCCTATATCCAGGACTGGCTGACCAAGCCGATCGATGCCGAGGGCCAGAAGCAGGCCGAATGGCGCACCGATCCGGCGCGCGCCGGCCAGTCGGCGGTGCTCGCCGATATCGGCGTGCATGCCTTCAACCTGGCGAGCTTCATTTCCGGTTTCGAGGCCGAGGCGGTTTCGGCAGACCTGTTCACCGCCGTGCCGGGGCGGCGACTCGACGACAACGCGCATGTGCTGCTGCGCTGGACGGACGGGGCGCGCGGCACGATCCTCGCCAGCCAGACCTCGCCCGGCCACTACAACGACCTGTCGATGCGCATCTATGGCGAGAAGGCCGGGCTCGAATGGTCTGGATCGCGGCCGGAGGAGTTGCGCTTCTCCCCCTATGGCGAGGAAACGCGCACGCTGGTGCGTGGCGGCCATGGCTCGACGGCGGAAGCCCGGCGCCTCTCGCGCATGCCGGCGGCGCATCCGGAAGGCTATATCGAGGCCTTCGCCAATTTCTACCGCGACGCCGCCGACATTATTCGCGCGCATCGCGCGGGTGGAACGGTCGATACGGCGCGCGTGGCGCAGATCCCAGATGTTGTCGATGGCGCGCGCGGCGTGAAGTTCGTCGCCGCGGCGGTGGCGTCGAACGCGGCGGGAGGGGCTTGGACGGCGGCGCGGTTCGGGTGATTACCCCTTGATCGCCGAGCCCGTGACGCTGCACGACACCGACGTCATCTACGGCGTCTACCGCGAACGCATGATCGAGGCATAGAAGAAGCACCTGCCGACCTTCCAGGCGACCATGCGTGAGTGATTGCCATGGGCGGCGCTGGAAGCACCGCCCATGAGCCATTCAAGGCCGGCGCCGCCTCGGCGTGGAATGCTTCGGCGGCGTGTCGTTCTCGTCGGGATTGGGGATCGGCTCCTCGTCAGGCAGCCGATCCGGATCCGGCTCGCGCACCGGCTTCGGCTCGGGGATGGGCGGCGTGGGCACCGGCGTGGGAGCCGGGTCCGGATCGGGGAGAATGGCCATCGCGTTTTCCTTCCGCCGGTGCTCTGCTGCGATCCCAACAAGCGGGATGTCCTGCCCGACCTGAAATGATGGAGGTGATCGCCGCACTCGGACGCTTCGTCGGGAGTAATCGGCGGCACAAGCTGGTAGAACGGTCGCGCCCGCGGATGGTTCCAACACGATCGGGCCGCGCGATGGCGGCAGATAATGATCAAATGATTCTACGTGGCTGTTTCGGCTCTTGCCGGCGTCTGTCGGCGCCTTAAATCCCGTTGTGGACGGGGGCCATCTGCCGACACAGGAGACGGCCGTGAAGCACCAAACCCTTGACCAGATCAATGCCGTTGCCGACGTTCATGCCGAAGCACCGGCTCTCATCGCAAATCGCGGCCAGCGCCTTGAACGCTGGGCGCAACTTCTGGAGGACAGTCCGAGCCGCCGCCTCACGGCGCTGGCAGGCACCGAATACGCCGCACCCGACGTGCGTGAAAGAATGCGCACAGACGGATCGGCGATCACCATCGCTTTCGAGGACCCGATCTTTCGCGCGCAAGGCTTGCGCGACGACACTTACGGCGAAGCCAAGCGCTTTTTCGAGATGAGCGACTGGCAGCTGCATGAGGTCGTCTGCCATTGCCATGTCGGCGCCAACATGCCGGCCCGCTGGGCGGCATCGCGCGTGCGGGCGGCGATCTCGCCGGGTGCGGGCATTCTCGCCTGGCTGAGAGCGGTGTTCATGCGTTAAAGCGGTTCACCGTTTCATGGAAACGGCTTTCCGCTCCACCGCTTTGTCCGACGCTATTCCGGACGGAAAAACGCGGGCACTGTCTCTGGAATTGCTCTAGCGCTGGCCGCGATGCCCACGATCGCGACCGTTCAAGACCTCCATGGGAACGACGGAGACGTGGCGGGCTCTCCGCGCTCCCTTTTGTTCAGCGATCGATCTCGCCGAACACGATGTCGAGCGAGCCGATGATCGCCGCGACATCGGCCACCATGTGCCCGCGCGACAGGAAATCCATGGCCTGGAGATGGGCGAAGGACGGTGCGCGTATCTTACAGCGATAGGGAACGTTGCTGCCGTCCGAAACCAGATAGACGCCGAACTCGCCTTTCGGCGCCTCGACCGCGGCATAGACTTCTCCGGGCGGCACGCGGTGGCCTTCGGTATAAAGCTTGAAATGATGGATGGTCGCTTCCATCGAGCGCTTCATGGTGGCGCGCGGCGGCGGCGTGATCTTCTGGTTCGGCACGGCGACAGGACCTTGGCCATCCGATGAACGCAGCTTTTCCAGGCACTGCCGCATGATCCGCACCGACTGGCGCATCTCTTCCATGCGTACCAGATAGCGATCGTAGCAGTCGCCGTGCTTACCGATGGGGATGTCGAAATCCATTTCGGAATAGCATTCATAGGGCTGCGCCTTGCGCAGGTCCCAGGCGGCGCCCGAGCCGCGCACCATGACGCCGGAGAAGCCCAGGCCCCAGGCGTCGTCGAGCGAGATCGCGCCGACATCGACATTGCGCTGCTTGAAGATGCGGTTGTCGGTGAGCAGGCCCTCGAGATTGTCGCAGGCCTGCAGGAACGGATCGCAGAAATCCCAGATGTCATCCAAGAGCTGCCCCGGCAGATCCTGGTGGACGCCGCCGACGCGGAAATAGTTCGCGTGCATACGGGCGCCGGAGGCGCGTTCATAGAACACCATCAGCTTCTCGCGTTCGGCGAAACCCCATAGCGGCGGCGTCAGCGCGCCGATATCCATGGCCTGCGTGGTGACGTTGAGAAGATGCGACAAGAGCCGCCCGATCTCGCAAAACAGCACGCGGATCAGTTGGCCGCGCCGGGGGACGGACAGTTCGAGCAGCTTTTCGGCGGCAAGGCAGAAGGCGTGCTCCTGGTTCATCGGCGCGACATAGTCGAGCCGATCGAAATAAGGCAGAGCCTGCAGATAGTTCTTGTATTCGATCAGCTTTTCGGTGCCGCGGTGGAGCAGGCCGATATGCGGATCGGCACGGTCGACGATTTCGCCGTCCAGTTCCAACACCAGCCTGAGCACGCCATGCGCCGACGGGTGCTGCGGCCCGAAATTGAGCGTGAAGTTACGGACCGCGGCTTCGGTCATGACGACCTCGCAAGAGTGAGTATCGAAGGCGGATCGCGGCCCGTCAGCCGCCGTCCAGCCGGGTCATGCCGTCGTCTGGATGATCAGGGTCAGCGTGCCGTCACCGTCGATGTTGGCGGCGACGACTTGCGAGGAATTCAGTCCGTTGGCATGCAGAACCGACGTCGCCTCGGGCGAGGCGTCGACCGAGCTCTGCAGCTTGGCCAGTTCCTTGGCCGTCGTCCTAGCGACGATGGCCTCGGCCTGAGCTTTCACTTCCGAAGGCAAATCCTCGAATGCGACCACGACAATGTTGGTGACGTTCTGGCCGGCATTGTCCTCGCCAGGCTGGGCCTGGTCGGGGGCGGGCTGCTGGGCCGGAGGCAGGACTTGCGGCGGCTGCGGATCGGCGCGTTGAGCGGAAGCGGGCAGCGCCAATGCCATTGCCGACAGGGTCAGGACTATCGTCAACATGCGCATCGTCTTTCCTTTCCATCGGGAAACCTGACGACACAACCCCGGGGCCGGACGATGGTTCCGGACATTCGCCGGCGCGGCAACTTACGAAGCGCGCATTGTCCGGAAGGTGACGGAATAGCGGTGTTGCTCAACAGGCGGGATGCTGTGCTCCCATTCGTTTCGCGACGGGCCGGCCATGAGATAGACAGACCTGGGCTCAACCTCGATCGTTTCACGATCCCATGCCGCGCCGTTCTTGCGGCGCAGCCGGAAGCTGCAGGGCGCGAGCAGCGAAACGCCGGCGACCAGTTCGAAATGCGGCTTGTCCCGGTGCCAGCCTATGCCGGCACCCGGGCGATACTCGTTGATCAGCACCTGCGCGAATTCGGTGGCCGGGACCGCCGCGAAGGCGGCAACCTTGGCGCGAAGCGGCAGCAGGAAGTCCGGAATCGGCGGCGCTTCGAGCACCTGGCGGCGCTCATAGTCGTAGCGCAGGCCGAAGCCGACGACCTGCCTGTTGGCAAGATGGCCGTGAAAATCGAACGGCTTGAAAGGCAGGCCCTGGATACGACGGACCAGCTCGTGTTCTTCGTCGCGGGTAATCAGGCCTGGCTGGTAGGAGAAGCCTTCGGGCGCGGGCGACAGGCTTGCGGGCGCACCGAAGAGATCGCCCTGGAAATCGTCGTCGTCGGCTCGGCTTTTCAATGAAGTCATGCGGCTCAGATAGGCAGTCGGAGCCCCTGTGCAAGCCGGCGCGGCGGAACCGCGCGGCGCACGACGAATTAAGAGTTGGAAGCAGGAGCCTGCACGTGCCTTCCACCGCGATCCGGAATATCCACTACGATCCGTCGAAGCGGGTCCTTTCGGTATGGTTCGTCCCGACCGGCAAGCGCTATGACTATGAGGACGTAGGACCCGAGGTCTACACGGCTTTCAAGGCGGCTTTCTCAAAAGGACAGTTCTTCAACGAATTCGTGCGCGATCGTTTCAGATATCACCTGGTCGAGCATGAAGGCTCGGCTTGCTCCGAAAAAATATAGAAATCAATCAAGTTAAATGGCGGAGAGAGCGTCTCTCGATTAGGGGCCGACCGAATCCACCCGCCTGCCAGCACTCCTAAGTGGCTCCGAGATTTAAGTGCTTCCGGGATTGGGTTGGAGGGCTAGCCTCGGAACGGCAGCTCTGCGCCGCATCTCGGCCGCTGGAGCAATCTTGCCACTGGCCGGAAGCAGTCAGGGTCCGGGCCGCAGAGTCTAGCTTGTCCCAAAGCCACCCCTCGACGGTACTGTCAATCAGTCGTCTGGCATGTAACACTACTTGCTAATATGCGGGTGGGAAAGCATTCCGCTGAACCTGGCGGAAGGTCCCTTTGGGAGAAGCCAATATGCAGGGCTCAGTCGAAAGCGACCTTGCCAGTCGCCTGGCATCCGCCGACCGGCGTATTGCCGAACTGGAACATATCAACGCAGTCGCGACGATCGAGCTTGACCGTCTTTCCGTTGAAAACAAGCGATTGATTCAATTCACCGAGGAACGCACCAAGGAATTGGCCATCCTCAACAGCGTCGGCGAAGCGACCGCCAAGACGCTGAATGTCGAAACAGTGACCCGTATTGTTGGCGACAAGGTTCGCGAGATGTTCGGCGCGGATTTGACGGAAATCCTGCTGCACGACGAGACGTCCAATTTGATCAACGTCTCCTATGCATTCGACGGCAATTACCAGTATCCTGAACCTTTTGCGATGGGCGAAGGACTTACCTCGAGAGTTATATTGTCGGGTAAGCCACTATTGCTGGGGACCGCCGACGAAGCCATCGGGTTGGGCGCCCTGATGCCCAAGGAAGAGGACGAGACTGAAACCTATCTCGGTGTGCCTATTATTGCCGGGAATAGGACGCTGGGCGTGGTTAGCGTGCAGAGCTACAGAAAAAACGCCTTCAACGAAGATCATATGCGCCTGTTACAGGGATTATCCTCCAGCATGGGCGTGGCGATTGCTAACGCACGCCTTTTCGACGAAACCCAGCGGCTGCTGAAAATATCAGAGGACCGCGCAAAGGAACTCGCCATTCTCAATAGCGTCGGCGAAGCGATGGCAAAAACGCTGAATGTGAAGACAGTGACCCGTATTGTCGGCGACAAGGTTCGCGAGATATTCGGCACTGAAGTAACCGAAATCCTGTTGCGCGATGAGATGTCGGATCTAATCAGGATCCCCTACGCCTTCTATGGCGATTACCAGGATCCTGAACCGTTTGTTATAGGTGAAGGCCTGACTTCGAAGGTCATATTGTCAGGCAAGCCGCTGCTGCTGGGAAATATTGACGAGCACATTGCTCTGGGTGCCCTGATGCCGAAGGAGGAGGATAGAACCGAATCATACCTGGGCGTGCCGATCATTGCCGGAGACAGAACGCTCGGTGTGGTCAGCGTGCAGAGCTACCAAAAGAATGTCTTTAACGAAGATCACGTGCGCCTGCTGCAAGGGCTGTCGTCCAGCATGGGCATTGCCATTGCCAACGCGTATCTCTTTGACGAGACGCAGCGGCTCCTGAAAATGGCGCAAGACCGCGCAAAGGAATTGGCCATTCTCAACAGCGTCGGCGAAGCGATGACGAAGTCGCTGAATGTTGACACTGTCATCCGACTGGTGGGCGATAAAGTGAGGGAGGCGTTCGGCACAGAGGTCAGCGAGATTCTGTTGCATGATAGTCAATCCGGTTTAGTTCGAGTTCCTTACGCTTACTACAGGGGCTACAAGACCATCGAGCCGTTCCCTTTGGGGATAGGACTTACATCGGAAATTATCTCCACTGGAAAGCCGTTGGTTTTCAACACCATGGAGGAAGGAAAAAGGCGCGGTGCCTATTTTCCAGACGAAGACGACAGGACCTCTTCATACATTGGCGTGCCTATCAATTCAGGCGAGAGAACGCTCGGAGTGGTCAGTGTGCAAAGCTACGAGTCAGATGCCTTCGACGAAAACCACGTGCGCCTGTTGCAGACGATAGCCTCCAGTATGGGAGTCGCGATCGCCAATGCCCGCTTGTTCGACGAGACACAGAGGCTTCTCAAGGAAACCGAGCATCGCGCCGCTGAACTGGGCGCGATCAGCAAGGTTAGCCAAGCCCTCATAGGTGAAGCTGAACTCGGCAATACGATCCAACTGATAGGCGATCAGATGCAGGAGATTTTCAGCGCCGACATCGTCTATGTCGCGCTGCTCGATCCAAAGACCAAGCTCATCCATTTCCCGTATCAGTTCGGCGAGGCCTTCACTACGCTCCGGCTCGGGGAAGGCCTTACAAGCAAGATCATAGAAACCGGCGAGCCGTTGCTCATCAATCAGGATGTCGCGGAACGCGGCGCGGAAATCGGAGCAACTCCAGTTGGCAAGGATGCGCTGTCTTACCTTGGCGTTCCAATCAAGACGGCGCAGGGCAATGTCGGCGTGATCAGCGTGCAGAGCACGACACGGGAGGGCATGTTCAGCGAAAATTCGCTGCGGCTGCTTTCAACCATCGCCGCCAATGCGGGTGCGGCGCTTCACAACGCACAACTGTTCACCGAGCTCAAGGAGCTTTCGCTGGCCTTGACGGAGGCCAAGGAAGCGGCGGAGGCTGCCAACGAAGCCAAAAGCACGTTCCTCGCCACCATGAGCCATGAAATCCGCACGCCGATGAACGGCGTTATCGGCATGGCCAACCTGATGCTGGCCACCAAACTTGACGATGAGCAGCGGGAAATCGGCGAGACGATAAACAATAGTGCGGAAGCGCTGCTGACCATCATCAATGACATACTCGACTTCTCAAAGGTCGAGGCGGGTAAGCTCGACCTTGATCCTCGGCAGTTCGAACTGCGCGAATGTCTCGAAAGCGCGATAGACCTGATCGCGCCAAGGACGGCAGAGAAGGAACTGGATCTCGGCTACGTGGTCGAGCCCGGCACGCCGGAAACGATTGTCGCCGACGGCAACCGTCTACGCCAGGTTCTGATCAATCTGCTCAACAACGCCGTCAAATTCACCGAGCGAGGAGAGGTCGTGCTTTCCGTGATGGAGGTGCCGTCCGCAGCCGCGGACACAAGTCCACAGGGCGAAGGCGAGCGGAAAATTTGTACGCTCCAGTTCGCGGTGCGCGACACCGGCATTGGCATAGCCAAGGACCGGATGGATCGCCTGTTCAGGTCATTTAGCCAGGTCGATGCCTCCACGACCAGACGCTATGGCGGAACCGGCCTCGGTCTGGCGATCAGCAGGCGCCTGGTGGAATTGATGGGCGGTGAGGTTTGGGTGGAGAGCGCCGTAGGAAAAGGCACGACATTCTCCTTTACCATCCGCGCTCCGGTTGCCTCGAGTCGAAAAACGGCTCAGGCAGCGCCGTCAAAGGACGAGTTGGCCGGTAAACGGCTGCTGTTCGTCGACGACAACGCAACAAACCGGCGCATCATGTCGCTGCAGGCGCAGTCCTGGAACATGGCTGCATCAGCAATCGAACATCCCGCCGACGCGCTTCGAAGGCTTGCGGGAGGCGAGGTCTTCGATGTCATCGTTCTCGACATGAACATGCCCGGCATGGATGGGATCGAACTGGCCAGGCAAATACGCGCGCTCGAAGGCAACGGCAGCGTTCCGTTGGTGCTGCTCAGTTCAATGGTGCCCATGCCTGAAGACAAGAAGAAGGAGATGGAAGGCATTAAGTTCGCGGCCACGCTCTCCAAGCCGATCAAGCCATCGCCATTGCTCAATACGTTGCTGTCGATCTTCGTCGGAACTCCGACACGCTCCATCCGATCAGATCAGCCGAAGGGGACGGCTCTCGATAGTACGATGGCGCAGAAGTTTCCGCTTCACATCCTTCTGGTCGATGACAATGCCACCAACCGGAAGCTTGGCTCCAAGGTGCTCGAGCGTCTGGGTTACAAGCCGCAACTGGCGGTCGACGGGCAGTCGGCGGTCGCCGCTTATACCCAGGGCAGCCATGACGTTATCCTGATGGATATCGAAATGCCTGATATGGACGGTCTCGAAGCGACAAGATTGATCCGCGCGCCCGGCTCCCAATATGCGCGTCAGCCGTTCATCATTGCCCTGACCGCCAACGCGATGGCCGGAGATCGCGAGAGGTATCTGGATGCAGGGATGGATGACTATCTCAGCAAGCCGCTGCGCGTCGAAGACCTTATCGCTTCGCTGAACAAGGCGGTGCTGGCAGGCGGGCACAGGCCTGCCGTCGCAGCGCGAGATTTCGAGGAACCTGGCGTACCAAGGGTCTAAATAAGAAGGGTGCACCTTGGCGCATCGCCACCGGCGCCGTGGCGGTATTGATCGAAAACTATGTGCTATCGCTAATTTAGCATGTCTGCGATAGTCTGCCTTTGAGCGCGATGGAACTCTCACAAATCCAATCAGGGGGTTCGATTTCGGTCTTACTTCACCAGTACCGGAAGAAACTCGCGGTCACTGGTTATAGTCGGAAGAAACGCACATCGGGGATGTCGTGGCGATCGACAAAGGGGCACTGGACAAGCTGCGCGAGCTTGTCGGTGGCGAAGAGGCTGACCTTGTAGAGCTCGTGGAGTCCTTTCTCGAAGAGGGGCCATCCATCATGCTGGACATGTGGTCGTCGGCTCGGGCTTCCGACCTGGCAGTCACTCGGCGGGCTGCCCATTCCCTGAAATCCAACGCGCGGGATATGGGGGCGGCCGAACTCAGCCAAATCTGCGCCCAGGTGGAGGCGCGGTGCGCAAGTGGGGAGCCGACGGATTTGGCGGAAATCGACAACGCGCAGCGCGCCTTCGACGCCGCCGTCACGGAGCTCCGAAAAATCTTCAAGCTGGGAGAATAGCGTGAGCAGCCCTGGTAGGATCCTCATTGTTGACGACTCCCGGACCACAAGGATCAAGCTCAAGAAATCGGTCGAGGCTCTCGGACACGAAGCCGAGGCGGTGGAGGGCGGCCGCGCGGCGCTCGATTTGCTCGCCACCGATAATTTCGACCTCATCCTTCTCGATATCATGATGCCGGTGATGGACGGCTTCGAGGTGCTGAAGGGTCTCAAGGCGTCGTCCAGAACGCGGGATGTGCCGATCATCGTGATTTCCGCGCTCGACGATGAGATGAGCAGCGTCGTCAAGGCGATCGAATTGGGCGCCGAGGATTTCCTGCCCAAGGATTTTGAACTCGCGCTTCTCAAGGCACGGGTTTCCACCTGCATCGAGAAGAAGAGACTGCGCGACATCGAGAAAGAATACTTGCGGCAGGTGGCCAAGCTGACGAAGGCGGCCGCGACCTTGGAAAGCGGGAGGTTCAACCCTTCAAAGCTCGGCATCCGCGATGTGGCAGGCCGCCCGGATGGCTTAGGCAAGCTCGCCACGGTTTTCGCTACGATGGCCCAGAAGGTCTATGAGCGCGAGCGCAAGATGCGGCAGAATATCCGCACATTCCGTGGCGCATTGCTGCTGTTGGCCTGCGGAGGACTGTGGGGCCTTGTCGTGCCGCTCTCGAAGATGGCTTCACTCGTTGAAGCTCATCCGATAGGGCTGGCGATCCTTATTGACGTCATTGGGGCAGTATTCTGCGTCGGGATAAGCATCAAGCGCGGGACAATGCCGCGCCTGGCTGATCTTACGCGCTCGGATTGGAAGTTCATCCTCATCCTTGCGTTCATCAGCTCGGTGATCAATCAGGTGCTGGTCTATTGGTTGGCAAGCAAGCTTCCCGCCTTCATCGTCTCCATTGTCATCGTCCTGGAGGGATTCGCCGTATTCCTGTTCGCTGCCTTGATGCGGACGGAAGCGCCTAACCTGAAGCGGTTTTTGGGACTTGGATTGGGTCTCGTCGGCATCTTCATCATACTCCTCTATGGAGAGCCGGCGGAAATGGCTACCAGCTGGTTGTGGCTTGCCATTGCACTCGTCATCCCGATCACTTACGCGACCGAGGATATCTACCTCTCGGAGCGCAAGCCTGCTGCTATCGATAGCGTCGCTCTGTTCGGCATCACCCTTGTTGCTTCGGTTTTGATGCTGATGCCGCTGGCGGCCTTCTATCGGGACTTCATCCCGCTTGATCTATTGACCGGAAAGCTTGGCGTGATCGTCGTTCTAATGGCGGTTGCCGGCAATCTGGCAATGCTGCTTTTCATCGCGCTGATCTCCAGCACAGGCGCCGTATTCGCAAGCCAGAACGCCTACGCGGTCACCACAGCCGGCATAGGCTGGAGCATGCTGTTGTTGGGTGAAGCCATACCGGCGCTCACCTGGGTCTCCCTGGCGCTGATCGTCGTTGGCCTTCTGATGGTCGAGCCGAAGCAGGAGGCTGAGGAGGAACCCCCACTACTCGACGACGGGTTGGAGGAATTTGTCCTGCGGCCCGACCTGATGCCGTTACCGACGGAATGAACAGACTTGGAGTATTCGGGCGCGTCGGATTTGTCCTGCTAACAGTGGCCAGATTGCCTCCGCGGCGGAGAGAGCGTCTTTCGATTTAAGACATATGCCGTTGAAAATATTGAGCTTTTTGTTTGCTTTGTTACACAGTTTGTTGCACGGACGGGGCGATAGTTCTGGGAGTCATCTGCGTAGGGAAGGTCAGCTTTGCGCCTCGTATCCACCATTCAACGCCCCGCATGCCGGTCCCCACAAGCTGCCGTCCGGCCCTCGCACGACTTCCACTGTCGGTTGGAGATCCTCCGGATGCATTATGCTTGTGGAGCGTCCGCCACTTGGACAGATAGAGGACGAAGAAATAGCTCGTGGTAGAGATTCAGGCCGACTTTCCGGACCGACCGACGGGTCAACGGCTCGACCAGCTCATCTCGAAAATCCGGGCGGCATGTTTTTCCAAGGCACGCCTTTGCGGCCCATTTTGTAGCCTTTCTCGAACAGCGCCCGCATGTATTTGTTCTCGAACGGAGTTTTTGGCTCGTCGGTGAAGTCTACCGGAACGTCTATGAAGTTGTAGGCGATGCCGTCGCGCTTGGAGATGGCGTAGAGCCGGTAGAGATCGCCAATCCCTTGCGTCTTGATAAGGGAGGAGACTGCCTTTTCCGCGATATCTGGCAGCGTGGCCTTCACCACAGAAGGTTCCGGCGTCGTCCTGCCGTTGCGGATGATATAGATGCGAGCCTTGACCCGTGCATGGAACGCGTGATCGAGCTCGCGCAGGCTCAAGCCAGCAGGCATGAGAAACACCTGATTGGTGGTGCCGCCATCAACGTGCATTTCGTGGTAAGACTTGCCCCCAGCGGTCACTTTCAGCTCGACCGGAGGGAAAATGCCGGGAATGGCGGTGGAGGCCAGGATAACCTGCTTGAAGAGCTTCAGCCGGTCCGGCCGATGGCTCGCCGCGATCGCGCCCATATCCCAAATCACCGGCCGATCCGCATCAAGGTTGGTCGTTCCGATGAAGAAGCGCCGTCCCTTGCCGGTTTCTCGGGCGATCTGATCGAGCATTTCCTCGGTGACTTCTTCGTCCAGCATTTTGGCAAGGGGGGCGTTGCTGGTGAACAATGCACTCGACAGCACGCCGAGGAAGCTGTGCTCGGTATAGATGTTGGCGTCCTTGATTGTAGTGAAGGCATGCTTCAAGCGATCGTCATAGGTCGGGCCAAGGAATGCGAAGGGCGCGATCAACGATCCGGTGCTGATTCCGGTGACGATGTCGAACCTTGGCCTGGTCCCAGCCTTGGTCCAGCCGGCGAGAATTCCGGCGCCGAAGGCGCCGCTGCTGCCACCGCCTGAAATCGTAAGCGCGTCGAGTTCCCGCAGCTTGATCGACGGATCGGCCTTTGCCGCCTGAATTCTCTCGTCGCGGAATGCGATGAGACGATCGGGCGGAAAACTTTCGTCGGAATCGCCCCAGACGCGTATGTCGCTGGGATAGCCACTCACTTGGGCCGCAGCCATGCGTTCCGTCGGCACGCCATCGCGTGGATAGGCAGCGATGCAGCCTGTAAGCTGAATTGCGCACAGCCAAGCAGGGTGATCCTCAGCATAGCTTTCAAGCTCCTGACTCGGTTTCTTTTCAAGCTAAGGCGAAGCTACGGAAAAGCTGTTCGCCTCCAAGGACGGCGAAGGAGACGACGGTCATCAGCAGGGCACGATGGAAGCGCGCCTGTTTGATCTCTCTCACGCGTGAGGTTTTCAGCAATTCAGCCGATACCACCGAGGTCCAATCGGATTGCAGGGCCAAGTGAACCAGTTCGCGCACATCGGCGAAAAATTTGGGGTCCACATGGTAGACGGGCGGGATAGCGCAGGCACCGGCTATTTTGCGGTTGAGTTCCTTGTCCGCTCGCTTTCGGCTCGGATAGAGCACTTGTCCGAACTGCACGATGGGCATGATGACGATCCCCCAGACCGCCACGTAGAACAGCGGTCCGAGTGGAGCGTGCGACGGCAGCAGATCACCAAATCGCAGGATCAGGTTGAGGGCGAGGATGTAGCCCACGCCCACGATCTGAGCCTTGGTGTCGTAGGAACGCGCGACCGACTGCGCCTCCTGCAGCGCCGCGGACAACATCTTCTCGACATATTGGCGCGTGGTCCCGTCGGGTTCTGCGCACATGGCGGCGTCGGTCGCAAGAAAGCGATCAAGGAGAGTGGGGCGTGTTTCCAGCATGGCTGTCTCCTTTCTCAGTCCGACAGGGCCAGGATCGGGATTGCACCGACGCTTGGCTCAGGTGCTGCCGATGGCTCGTCGCTTTCCCGGATCCGGTTCACCGCCACATAAAGAGCCGGCAGGAAAACCAGCGTCAGCATGGTTGCGACGGCGAGTCCGCCGACGATGGCGTAGGCCATCGGCCCCCAGAAAACGTCATGCATGATCGGGATCATGCCGAGGATTGCTGCGGCCGCGGTGAGCATGATCGGCCGGAACCGATGGACGGTCGCGTCGATCACCGCCTTCCATGGTTCGATCCCCTGGGCTCGCTCATGCTCGATCTGGTGCACCAGGATTACTGAGTTGCGGATGATCATGCCGGCGAGCGCAATGATGCCAAGCGTCGCGATGAAGCCCATCGGCGTGCTGGTCGTCAGCAGCGCGATGGCAACTCCGATGAGCCCGAGAGGCGCCACGCTGATGACCATGGCCACCTGTCGGAAGCTCCCGAGCTGGACCATCAAAACTGTAAGCATCAGCGTGATCATCAGCGGGAACTGGGCCAGCAGGGCGGCGTTGCTAAGCGCGGTCTTTTCCACCGTGCCGCCGGTCTCGATCGATGTTTCCGCCGGCATCGACTTGGAAAGCGTGTCCAGCGCAGCGGCAACGTGCTGGTGAACGAAGGCCGGCTGCAGCCCCGGCTGCGGCTGTGCCTGCACTGTGATCGTGGGCAGGCGTTGGCGCCTCCAGACATACCCTTCATCGAGTTCGTATTTGAAATCGGCGAGCTCGCGCAACGGAACGGATGCGCCGGTCGGCGTGGTGATCTGAAGGTGGCGCAGCGCCTCGATAGTGGAACGCTCGTCGTTCTGGGCGCGTGCGACCACGTCGACCAGGTAGATGGAATCGCGCAGTTGCGTGACCGTCGAGCCGTTGAGCACCCGGTTGAGCGCCTGGGAGAGCTGTTCGGAGCTTAGCCCCGCCTGCCGGACGCGGTCCTGGTCGACGACGATGCGCAGCGTCTTGTTCTTCTCGCCCCAGTCGAAGTTGATGGTCTGGACGAGCCCGGAAGCCCGCAGGATATCGGCAACCTGCTCGCCATACTTCCTGGCATCCTCGGGAGTAGGCGCGCTCACCCGGTACTGCACTGGCCAGCCGACCGGCGGGCCCAGTTCCAGGCGCGAAATGCGCACGGTCACGTCCGGAAAATTATCGGCGAACAGCGCCTGCAGTTTGGCCTGCACGCGATCGCGCGCCTGAAGATCCTTGGCGACGACCACTGTCTCGGCCATGAAGTCGTTGTCGAGCTGCACATCCAGAGGCAGGTAGAACCGGATGGCGCCGCCACCGACATAAGAGGAGAAGCGCTCGATATCGGCGTCGCCAGCAAGTGCCTTCTCCAGCCGTTCCGTTTGCGTCTCCGTAGCGGTGATCGAGGCATTCTTGGGCAGCGTCATCGTCACCAGCAGCTCAGGCCGGTTGGAGGCTGGGAAGAACTGCTGCTGGACGAAGCCCATGCCGTAAAGCGAGAGGCCAAAGGCAATGAGGGACGCGGCGATGGTGAGAAAACGGTGCCGCAGGGTGAACGCCAGCAGGCGCCGGAACAGCCGCATGAGTGGCCCTGGCTCCGCCGTCCCGTGCGCTTTCATGTGTGCGGGCAAGAGGGTCAGCCCGAGCACTGGCGCGAAGATGACCGCCACAAACCATGAAGCGATGAGCGCCACGCCTATGACGGCAAACAGCGAGAAGGTGTATTGCCCGGTATTGTTGTTCGCGAACCCGATCGGCAGGAAGCCGAGCAGCGTGATCAGCGTTCCGGTCAGCATTGGGAAGGCGGTGGACGTGTAGGCAAAGGTCGCTGCCTTGATCTTCGGCATGCCTTCTTCGATCTTGGAGATCATCATCTCGATCGTGATCATAGCGTCATCGACCAGAAGGCCGAGCGCGACGATGAGCGCACCAAGCGAAATGCGCTGCAGGCTGATGCCCGACGCTTCCATGAATGCGAAGACGATGGCAAGGACAAGCGGGATGGACAGCGCGACCACCAGGCCGGCGCGCAGACCGAGGCTGAGGAAGCTCACGACGAGCACGATTGCGACCGCTTCGAGAAGCGCCTTGGTGAATTCGCCGATCGCCTCACGCACGACCTCAGGCTGGTCCGATACCAGATTGAGTTCGATGCCGACCGGGAAGCGCTGTTTCAGCCGCTCCGCCACCGCATGAAGTCCCTTGCCGAAGTCGAGGTTGTTGCCGCCGTCGCGCATGTTGATGCCGATCCCGATGGCCGGCTTGCCGTTGACGCGAAACATCTTGCTGGGCGGATCGCTATAGCCGCGCTGCACCTCGGCGATGTCGGAAAGCTTGTAGAAACGCCCTTCCACCGAGAAATTGAGCTTGGCTATGTCGCCAGGTGCCAACAGCGAGCCGGTCATGTCGACCAGCACGTTCTCGCTGGGCGTGTTGATGATGCCGGAAGGCACGACGGCATTCTGGCGGGCGATAGCCGTCAGCACGTCGTCGAGACTGAGCTTAAGATTGGCAAGCTTCTGCGGCGAGAAATTCAGATAGAGCTTCTCATCCTGATCGCCGTAGATGTCGACCTTGCCCACATCGGGAGCACGCAGGAATTCGGCCCGTGCGGTCTCGGCGAAGTCGCGTGCCTGGCGCGGGCTGAAACCGTCATAGGTTATGCCGTAGATTGTGCCGAAGACGTCGCCAAACTCGTCGTTGAAGAAGGGGCCGACCACGCCTTGCGGCAGTGTCTGCCTTATGTCGTTCACTTTCTTGCGGACCTGATACCAGATGCCGTCGAGGTCGCGTTTCTTGGTCGACTCCTTAAGGTAGACGAAAATCGTCGCCTGGCCTGGCTTGGTGTAGCTCTTGAGGTAGTCGAGGTTCGGGGTTTCCTCGAGCTTCTTTTCGATGCGGTCCGTCACCTGCTGCAGCGTGTCGGCGGCGGTTGCTCCCGGCCAGTTTGCCTGGACCACCATGGTCTGCACGGTGAAATCCGGGTCTTCTTGACGACCGAGGCGCTCATAAGAGGTAATGCCGGCCGCAACGCAGACGAGCATCAGGAAGACGACGATCGAACGGTTGTGGACGGCCCATTCGGAAAGGTTGAAGCTGGCCATCACTCGACCTCCGCGCTGGGCTTGACCAATTCGCCGTCGGCGAGCGAGTTCACGCCAGCGACCACCACCTTGTCGCCCGCGGCCAGTCCTTGGCTCACGGTGACGGAATTTGCATCGAACTCCAGCAGTTGGACCTTGCGCCGCTCCACCTTGTCGTCTTTGCCAACCACCCAAACCTGCGGCTGGCTTCCCGACTGCAGCAACGCGCTCGGGGGAAGTGTCGCAACCATGTGACCCTGGTCGCTTTCGACCCGACCGACGACGATTGCTCCCAGCCGCATTTGCGGCAGCGGAGCAGGTATGGCAACCTTCACCTGATAGGTACCGGTGGCGCTGTCAGCCTCGGGTGAAATCTCGCGGACCGTGCCGATCACCGCGATTTCGGGGTGGGCCTGAAGCGCAACGTTCACCGGCATGCCAAGGCTGGCCCTGACGATGTCCTCGCTCGCGACGGCAAAGACGGCTTCGCGCTCGTCATTGCGCGAGATTTCAATCACCATCTGTCCGGCGGCCACCACTTGGCCGGGATCCGCCCCGGTCGCGGTCACGATGCCATCGTCGGGCGCTTGGAGCTCCGTATAGGCGAGCTGGTTCTGCGCGATACGCAGATTGGCCTCAGTCGCCTGAACCTGCGCTTGCGCGCTCCGCAGTAACTTCAGCGCTTCATCATACTGCGAATGCGTGGCGAAGCCCTTGCCGAGCAGGAGCCGAAACCTCTCTTCCTGCGCGGCAGCCTGAGCGAGAGCGGCCTTGGCCGCGTCGAGGTCTGCCGCAGTGGCGGTCACCTTGTTATGGTAATCCACCGCGCTTAGTGCCGCGAGCTTCTGGCCCTTCTTGACTGTTGCGCCGGCGTCGACGTCGCGTGAGATGAGCCGGCCGCCGACCTCGAAGCCAACCTGGCTGACATAGCGCGATTGGATGCGGCCGGCGCCTTGCGTTACCAGCTTGAACTTGTGGGGCGTTACCACCACCACGCGGGCCGTTCGTGGCGCTGCCGGCGCCTCGGCCTCCTTTTGTGAACAACCGGCAAGACAAAGGCCGGCGATACCGGCCAACAGGAAATGACGCGACGACAGGCGCATGGAAGCCTCCGCTCGAAAGATCGGGGTTGCAGGGAACTAAAGGGCAAGCCACAGGTCGAACCGAGTGGCATTTCGACTTGAACAATTAAGTCAAATCGACTATATAGTCAATATGAGATGCGCGCAATCGTGCCATGCAAAAAGGCATGGCGAGTGGAGAAGCGAGTTAGCCGCAGGATCGGAGCGAGGATGCGGCCTATTGTGCCGAGCGCCACAGGCCGAGTTCCCGGTACGTCCCGGGAAATGCAGTCGAACGGCAGTTGCCGGTCCGCTCCTTTGATATGCTGGGACCGAACGAAAAAGAAAAGGCAGAATGGATGGCAAAGATTGATTTGGCGCGCAGGGCGGAAATCGGACGGGAGAAGCGAGAAAGAACGCGTACCCTGATCTTGGACGTCGGGACGATGCTCATGGCCGAACGGCCCCGCGAGTCGATTACAATCGATGCCGTCGTGGAGGCAGCCGGCGTCGCGAAGGGTACGTTCTACTACCACTTCCAAAGCATCGACGAACTGGCTGCGGCCGTTGGGGAGAAACTCGGGGAGAGCTTCGACGCGGTGCTGAGGGACGCGCGCCTCGCATTGGACGATCCAGTCAAACGTTTATGCTTCGCTTTCACGAAGTTCTTGGAAAAGGCGATCTCGGACCCGAACTGGGCACGTCTGGTCGTTCAGAGTTCTCAATCGCGCGCCGAGTATGCGCGGGGCATCCGGACGAACCTCAAGGCTGATATCGCCCAGGCGATAGTCCAGGATCGTGTGAGCATACGGGACGCAGAGCTGGCGGTAGATATCGTGATGGGCATATGGCTGCAGGTGACGCGGGGCATCCTTGATCGTGGCACCAGGCCCGAATTGACACAACAGACTGTCGAGTCGGTACTTCGGGCCCTCGGCGCATCGCGGTCGGACCAGCAGAACGCCTGGAAAAAGTGGTCATGATACTGCCGTCCGCGATGTTTGCCACGCGCGAAGACTTTGCTTTATGGCGCGTCTGTTTGGATCAAACGATCGTCACCACGCTGGGTGCAATGTCTGCTCTCTAATCCAATCTCCCGAAAAGCGTGCGTTCCGTTCCGCGGCTCCAGACAGGACGCTGATCACGTCGACGCTGAGCGTCGAATCCTGCAGACCTTGCTCGATTTTCCCTGAAGGAAGCCCATGCTCCGGTGTGGGTGTTCTCAGAAATTATCTAAGTTATTGAAATCGTTAAATTTATTAGGAAAATTATGGCGGAGAGAGCGGGATTCGAACCCGCGTTACGGTTTCCCGTAAACACACTTTCCAGGCGTGCGCCTTCAACCACTCGGCCACCTCTCCGTCTTAGCATCTCGCGTCGGCCGGTTTCGCCGCGCGGGTTGGGGAGATGCTCCCGTGGGAAGTCCTCAACGGACATCTGGTGCCTTCAACCGGCGGGCAACCTTCCCGGCACCGCTAGCCGTCTAGGCAAACAGGCGCGGGGCTCATCTAGTCGATCCGAAAGCGAATGCCAAGCCATATTGGCGTTGCCGCGGCTTTTGCCGTGTATGGCGCAAAGGGCGGGGAAGGGCGATGCGTTCGAATGATGTGTACAGGCCGATCGCGGCGCGCCGGTGATGCTTGACTTCGCCTGCGCCCGGCTGTCGACTGCCGTTAATCATGCAATCCCGGTGAACGGTTGCGGGCTTTCCTGGAATTGCCGGTTCGGTTTTGCAATCCCGACGAAGCCGGCGGGCGGCTTTCCTGGAATTGCTTGGGCGAGGGGCATCGTTCCGACATGGCATCGATCGACCAGCAACCCGCGGGGCGGCCGGACGGCGGCCTGTCCTTCATCCCGGTGGCGTGGCTCGTCATCGTCATGGGGCTGTCGGCCTACGGGCTGATCTCCTCCTGGCGGCTGATCGGCGACTTTAGCCTGCCCGACAGCGTGTTCTTCCTGGTCTATGGCGGCTTGACCGGCGGCGTCATCACCATCCTGTGGGGGCTGTACCTGCTTGGCCTTGCCTTCAACCGGTCGGCCCGCTTCCCGCGCCATTACACGATCTGGCAAATCGCCATCATCATCTGGCTCCTCGTGCGCCAGGCCTATGTGTTTTACAGCTTCGCCTTCTCGGCCGAAGCGTTGGGCTTCACAGTGGCCGAGATCGCCATCGGCCTGCTGTGCATCCATCTCCTGCGCAACGGGGCAGGCGCGGACACGATCTACGCCAATCCGGAGACCGAGCGGCCGCCGGTCTTCGTCTCGATCCTTGCCGCGCTGCTCGGCATCATCCTTGGCGGCGCGATCGGCGCCTGCGCCGGGTTCTTCGCCGGTTCGCTGATCGCGGACCTGACGCATATGAGCTGCTTCGAGGGCGCCTGCGGATTTTTCGCGGCTTTTGTCGGCCTGGGCGGCCTGATCGTCGGCGCGATCGCCGGCGGTATTTTCGCCGTCTGGCGGGTGAACCGGCGCGGGCCGGCGCGGGCTCGCTAATTTCACGGGCCGCGATTGCGCGGGAACCACGCACGCTCTATGTCGATTGCGGGGTAGACGGGAGCTTTCCCGGGGAGAGCGTCGATGTTGCGTTTCATCTTTCGGCTGGCAGCCATGGTTGCGCTGTCGATCGCCGTCATCATGGCGGTGATCGACACGACACGCTCGGTCGCAGCGTCGTCGCTGGTGATGACGCCGCTCAACGCAAGCTGGCTCGCGGTCTCGCCCGATACCCGCGCGGCTTTCGAGACTTTCGTGCGCGCCAAGGCAAACCCTCTGGTCTGGGACGGCGCGGTCGCCTGGGTGCTCGCGCAACCCGGTTTCGCGGTGTTCGCGGTGCTTGCCTTCCTGCTCTACGCCATCGGCTACCGGCGCAAGCGCCGCGGCGCGGAATTCGCTCCAAGCCCTTGAAGGCTTTTGTTCTGACGCAATTCCGGACGCAAACCGCAACACACTTTTTCCTGGAATTGCTTTTAAAGCCCGTCGCGTCGAAACGGATACACGCGACGCGCTTTAAAGGCTTTGTTTTCATACATGTCGTTGTCGCAAAACCGCTGCACACTTTTGCGCGACATGCAGTAAGAGACGTGCCGGATCGCCGGTAACCGCTTTTTCCAACAGGTCAAAATTCCACGTGAATTTTGTTTCGCGCCGTGCCAGATTGACCGCGAGCGGGAGGATCAAACACTTCCTGCCTGGCCTCGCCAGCCCGCCGGAGAACCGGGCGAGCAGGCGGTGCAAAAACGGAAAAATAACCGACAGGGTGTGGATCACATGAAACGTATCGTTCTCGGCCTTCTGGCCGCAACCGCAATGGTTCTTCCGGCTTTCGCCGCGGACGTGCAGCCGGCCATCCTCTACGATCTGGGCGGCAAGTTTGACAAATCCTTCAACGAGGCCGCCTATAACGGCGCCGAGAAGTTCAAGAAGGAAACCGGCGTCGCCTATGTCGAATTCGAAGTCTCCAACGCCTCGCAGCGCGAACAGGCGCTGCGCCGCTTCGCCGAGGACGGCCGCAATCCGATCGTCATGGCGGGCTTTGCCTGGGAGGACGCGCTGAAAGCGGTCGCGAAAGATTATCCCGACCTCAACTTCGCCATCATCGACGATGCCGTCGACCTTCCCAATGTCCGCTCGCTGGTGTTCAAGGAGAACGAAGGCTCCTACCTCGTCGGCATCCTGGCGGCGATGGCGTCGAAGTCGAAGAAGGTGGGCTTCATCGGCGGCATGGACATCCCGCTGATCCGCAAGTTCGAATGCGGCTATGTCGGCGGCGCCAAGTCGGCCGGCGCGACCGATGTCATCCAGAACATGACCGGCGATACGCCGGCCGCCTGGAACGACCCGGCCAAGGGCGGCGAGATCGCCAAGACGCAGATCGATCAGGGCGCCGACGTGGTCTATGCCGCTGCCGGCGGCACCGGCGTCGGCGTGCTGCAGGCGGCCGCGGATGCCGGCAAACTCGGCATCGGCGTCGATTCCAACCAGAATGGCCTGCAGCCCGGCAAGGTGCTGACCTCGATGATGAAGCGCGTCGACGTTGCCGTCTACAACACCTTCATGGACGGCAAGAACGGCACCTTCAAGGGTGGTCTGGAGAATCTCGGCCTCAAGGAAGGCGGCGTGGACTACGCCATGGACGACAACAACAAGGCGCTGGTGACCGATGAGATGAAAGCGGCCGTCGAAAAGGCCAAGGCCGACATCATCGCTGGCAAGGTCCAGGTGCACGACTACACCGCCGACAACGCCTGCCCCTATTGATCGGCAGCTGAGCCGGAGCGGTTCAGTGATTGAACCGCTCTAACTTTTGTTTTCACGCAATTCCGGACGGAAAACCGCTAAGCACTTTTCCTGGAATTGCTCTGGGGTTCGAACCGCCGGGCCAATGCCCGGCGGTTTTGTTTTGGAGACGGTACGATGCGACCGGCAATCGAAGCCATGGCCGAAGGCGACGTCGAGCCAATGGCGCGGCTTCGGCTCGAGGCTTTCTTTGAGGGTACGGATCGGACATTCGACGAGGACATGGCCGGGCTGCGCGGGCTGATCGCCGGCGACGGCTTCGAGGCGGCCTTTGTCGCCCGCGACCGCGGCCGGCCGATCGGGAGCTGCCTGCTCGTCCGCGACGAGATCAGTTCGCCGCACGATCTGACGCCATGGCTGGCCGGACTGATCGTCGAGGAAGCCTATCGAGGCGGCGGCGTCGGCACGGCGCTGGTCAGAACCGTCGAGGCTCATGCGGCATCTGCCGGTATCGGCACGCTCTACCTTTATACCTGGCAGGCGCGCGGCTTCTACGAGGCGCTTGGATGGACGGCGGTCGAGACCTTCGAGCAGGACGGCGCGCCGATGCTTCTGATGTCGAAGTCTCTGCTTTGACGCAATTCCGGACGGAAGGCTACGACGAAGGCGCCGAGCCCAACCGCCCGCACTTTCCTGGAATTGCTTTTATAGCGTGCCGGCGAGATAGCCGAGCGCAAAGGCCGCCACCAGGGCAAGCGCGATGACGAAGCCCAGCCTGCCGCGAAGCGAATGCAGACCGACGCCGTAGGGCTTGCGCTCGAGCCGGTGGATCATCGGCGGCGCCGGTTCCGTCTCCGGGACGCCGACGCCAGCCAGCCGCGTCTGCATCTGCGGCAGTTCGGCAAGGCGTTGCGTGACCAGTTCCCAGCGATCGCCGTGCGCTTCAGGTCCCGCGGGATCGAAGGCGCGCAGGCGTTCGGCCAGCCGCAGCACCGTGTCGCGAAAGGCGGGATCGATCTCGAGGTCGCGTTCGGCGCGGGCGCGTTCCCTGTCGTTCATCAAGCCAAAGACATAATCGCCGGCTCGAGCGACGCGGTCGCTTTCACTGGACATGGCCGTCTTTCCCCATGGCTCCTCACCAATGCGGCGGCTTGGTCACCGGCACTTCGGAGGCGGACTGCTCCTCCAATTCCAGGAAGCGGTCGGTCAGGGCTGCGAGCTTGCGCTCCATACGCTCGATCACCTTCCACTGTTCGGCGATCTGGCCGGACAGCTCCTCGATGGTCTTCTCCTGCTCGGCGGCGCGGATTTCCAACGTCGTCAGCCGATCGTCAGGCATGGCCATGCAAAACCGATCCTTGCGAATGTGAAGCCTCCAGCTAAGCAGATATTCGTGGGATGCCCCACGAATATCTGCTTAGCTCTCTTGGTTTTCGCAGGTTCAGATCGCAAAACCGTGGGACACTTTTGCGGAACCTGCTCAGGTTCGAAATTGACAAGGACGCGGGGATTTGTCGAGAGTGAACGGCCGATTGGCATAAGCGGGGCATCATGCTAGGCATTTTGACCAAGCGATAAAAAAATAACAGTGGGAACAGGCTGCATGGCGCAAGCCGCAATCGAGCTCATAGGCATCAACAAGAGCTTTGGCGCGGTGCGCGCCAACCGCGACATCAACCTGGAAGTCGCGCGCGGCACGATCCACGGCATTGTCGGCGAGAACGGCGCCGGCAAGTCGACGCTGATGTCGATCCTCTACGGCTTCTACCAGGCCGATAGCGGCGAGATCCGCGTCGGCGGCAAGCCGGTGTCGATCAGCACCTCCAACGACGCAATCGCGCTCGGCATCGGCATGGTGCACCAGCATTTCATGCTGGTCGACAATTTCACAGTGCTGGAGAACATCATCCTCGGCGCCGAAAACGATGCGCTGTTGAAGAGCAGCATCGCCAAGGCGCGCTCGGAGCTTGACCGGCTGGAGCGCGAATACGGCCTCGAGGTCGATCCCGACGCCGTCATCGAAGAGCTGCCGGTCGGTCTGCAGCAGCGCGTCGAAATCCTCAAGGCGCTCTATCGCGGCGCCGAGATCCTGATCCTCGACGAGCCGACGGGCGTGTTGACGCCGGCCGAGGCCGATCACCTTTTCCGCATCCTCAAGCAATTGAAGGAGCAGGGCAAAACCATCGTGCTCATCACGCACAAGCTGCGCGAGATCATGGCGATCACCGACACGGTGTCGGTGATGCGCCAAGGCACGATGGTGGCGACCCGGGTGACGAAGGAAACCACGGTCGGCGAATTGGCCGAACTGATGGTCGGCCGGCGGGTGTTGCTCAGGGTCGAGAAGGGCCAGTCGGAAGCCGGCGCGGTAAAACTCTCGGTCAAGAACCTGACGGTCAAGGATTCGCGCGGCGTCACCATGGTCGACAATGTCTCCTTCGACGTGCGCGGCGGCGAGATCGTCGGTATCGCCGGCGTTGCCGGCAACGGCCAGTCCGAGCTGCTCGAGGCGATCTCCGGCATCCGGCATGCGGTCTCCGGCGAGGTGATGCTCGACGGCAAGCCGATCGACCTCACCGGCAAGGCCGATCCCGGCGAACTACGCGACCGCGGTCTCGCCCATGTGCCGGAAGACCGTCACCATGTCGGACTGGTGCTCGCCTTCGAGGAAAACGAGAACTCGATCCTCGGCTATCACGACGACGAGCGCTATTTGAAGGGGCCGTTCCTCGACATCGATGCCATCATGGCCGATGCCAAGGACAAGATCGAAAAGTACGACATCCGTCCAGGCAATCCGCGGCTGAAGACGGCGAACTTCTCCGGCGGCAACCAGCAGAAGATCGTGCTGGCCCGGGAGATGGAGCAGGATCCCGGCGTGCTGATCGTCGGCCAGCCGACGCGCGGCGTCGATGTCGGCGCCATCGAATTCATCCACAAGCGGCTGATCGCCATGCGCGACCAGGGCAAGGCGGTGCTGGTGGTCTCGGTCGAGCTCGACGAGATCCGCTCGCTGTCCGACCGCATCCTGGTGATGTTTGCTGGCCGTGTCGTCGGCGAGCGCGGCCCGGACGCGACCGAAGGCGAGCTTGGCCTGTTGATGGCCGGCGTCGAGCACCAGGAGGCCGCCGAATGAGCACGCCTTACGCCAAATTGCCGGCCTGGGCCGATTATGGATTGATTCCGTTGATCAACCTGTCGGTCGCCTTCATCGTCGCCGGCTTCGTCGTCATGCTGGTCGGCGAAAACCCGTTCCGCGCCGCCGCCATCCTGGTCGAGGGCGCCTTCGGCAAGGGCACGGGCATCGCCTTCACTTTGTTTTACGCCACGACCTTCATCTTCACCGGCCTTTCCGTGGCGGTGGCGGCGCATTGCAGCCTGTTCAACATCGGCACCGAGGGGCAGGCCTATATAGGCGGCCTCGGCATCGCGCTTGTTTGCCTGAGCCTCGACAGCGTGCTGCCCTGGTGGGTGATCTTCCCGATCGCGATCGTGGCCGCGGCGGCGTTCGGCGCGCTGTGGGGGCTGATCCCGGCCTATCTGCAAGCCAAGCGCGGCTCGCACATCGTCATCACCACCATCATGTTCAACTTCATCGCCGCCTCGGTGATGGTCTACCTGCTGGTCGGCGCGCTGAAGCCGGCCGGCTCGCAGGCGCCGCAGACGCGCAATTTCCTCGCCGGCGCCGAACTGCCGAAGCTCAACTGGATCATCGAATTGTTCGGCGCCAAGATCCGTTCCGCGCCTCTCAACATCTGCTTCCTGCTGGCGCTGGTCATGGCTTTCCTGGTCTGGCTTTTGATCTGGCGCACGAGGCTTGGCTACGAGATGCGCACCTATGGCCACAGCCCGAAGGCGGCGCGCTACGCCGGCATTTCGGAAACCCGCATCATCATCACCGCGATGATGATCTCGGGCGCGCTGGCCGGCATGATGGCGCTCAACCCTGTGATGGGCGACCAGCACAATGTCGCAATCGATTTCGTGTCCGGCGCCGGCTATGTCGGCATCGCGGTCGCGCTGATGGGCAGGCTGCATCCGGTCGGCATCGTCTTGGCGGCGATCCTGTTCGGCATGCTCTACCAGGGCGGCGCCGAGCTTGCCTTCGAGATGCCGGCGATCAGCCGCGACATGATCGTCATCATCCAGGGTTTGGTGATTCTCTTCGCCGGCGCGCTGGAACACATGTTCAGGCCCTACATCCAGGCGCTGTTCGCCTCGGTCAGTCCGAAATCGGTCGGCATGCAGGCAGTGAACGGGAAGGGGGCCTGAGATGGACATTTTCAACGCCATCGTCCAGGTGCTGGATTCGACCATCCGCCTTTCGGTGCCGCTGCTGCTCGCCTGCCTGGCAGGCCTCTATTCGGAACGGGCCGGCATCTTCGACATTGGGCTGGAAGGCAAGATGCTGGTCGGCGCCTTTGCCGGCGCTTCGGCCGCCGCCGTCTTCCATTCGGCGCTGATCGGCCTCGGCATGGCGGTGCTGATCTCGGTTGCATTCGCCCTGGTGCACGGCTTCGCCTCGATCACGCATCGCGGCAACCAGATCGTGTCCGGCGTGGCCATCAACTTCATCGCCGCCGGATCGACCATCATCCTCGGCCAGGCCTGGTTCCAGCAGGGCGGGCGCACGCCGGCGCTGCAGCCGGGCGAACGCTTCGCAGCGATCACCTGGCCCGGCGCCGACGCGATCAAGGACGTGCCGATCATCGGCCCGATCTATGCCGAGCTGATCTCCGGGCACTCGATCCTGGTCTACTTCGCCTTCGCCATGGTGCCGTTCACCTGGTGGGTGCTGTTTCGCACCCGCTTCGGGCTGAGGATGCGCGCCGTCGGCGAAAATCCGGCCGCCGTGGACACCGCCGGCATCTCGGTCGCGTGGCTGCGCTATAGGGCGCTGATCTGCACCGGCGTGCTTACCGGCGTCGCGGGCGCCTATCTTTCCATGGTGCAGAATGGCGGTTTCGTGAAAGACATGACCGCGGGCAAGGGCTATATCGCGCTTGCCGCGCTGATCTTCGCCAAATGGAAGCCGGTCAACGCCATGTTCGCCTGCCTTCTGTTCGGCTTTCTCGACGCGGCATCGATCCGCCTGCAGGGCTCGCCGCTGCCTATTGTCGGCAAGGTTCCGGCGCAGTTCATGCAGGCGCTGCCCTATGTGCTGACCGTCATCCTGCTCGCCGGCTTCATCGGCAAGGCCATCCCGCCGCGCGCCGGCGGCGTGCCTTATGTCAAGGAACGCTGAGGCTGGATTTTCGCCCGGCGGCGACCGGCATTTGAACAAGATCGTGGGAGAGAAGAACCGGATGTCGCATGATCTGTTCGAGGCGGCGAAGACGGCGATGGCCAAGGCCTACGCGCCCTATTCGAAATTCCCGGTGGGTGCGGCGTTGCGCACCGAGGACGGGCGCGTCTTCACCGGCGCCAACATCGAGGTAGCGTCCTATCCGGAAGGCTGGTGCGCCGAGACGACGGCGCTCGGCCACTACATAATGGGCGGCGGCGGCAGGATCGTCGAGATCGCGGTGATCGCCGAACGCATGGCCAAATGCTCGCCCTGCGGCGGCTGCCGGCAACGGCTGGCGGAATTCTGCCGGCCGGACACGAAGCTCTATCTGTGCGACAACGCCGGCGTGGCCGAGACCGTGACCATGGGCGACATGCTGCCTTACGGCTTCAGGGGCGACATCTTGAAATGAAGAGCGGGTTGAAATGAAGGAAGCGCTGGATCATCTGGTCGAGAAGCTGGACGGGCTGGCGCCCGCGGCCGCGCTTGTGCTGGGCTCGGGCCTTGGCGGTCTGGTCGACCAGGTCAAGCATGCCAGGCGCATCTCCTATGCCGAACTGCCGGGCTTCCCACGCAGCGGTGTTTCCGGCCATGCCGGCGAGGTGGTTGCCGGGCATTTCGCCGGCACGCCGGTTCTGATGCTGTCCGGCCGCGCGCATTATTACGAGCATGGCAATGCCGCGGCGATGCGGCCGGCGCTGGAGGTGCTTGCCGGCATCGGCATCTCGCATCTGATCCTCACCAATGCCGCCGGCTCCGTCGATCCTGAAATGGGGCCGGGCTCGGTGATGCTGATCACCGACCACATCAATTTCTCCGGCTCCAACCCGTTGATCGGCGAGCCGAGCGACCGCCGCTTCGTCGGTCTCACCGAGGCCTACGATGCCGGCTTGCGCGGCGCGATCGAGAAGGCGGCGAAGGCGACCGGCACGGCATTGCACCAGGGCGTCTATATGTGGTTTTCCGGACCCTGCTTCGAGACGCCGGCCGAGATCCGCATGGCGCGCGTCATGGGCGCGACGGCGGTCGGCATGTCGACCGTGCCGGAGGTCATCCTCGCCCGCTTCCTCGGCCTCAAGGTCGCCGCTTGCTCGGTGATCACCAACCTGGCGGCCGGCATGACCGGAGCGGAACTCTCGCACCAGGAAACCAAGGACATGGCGCCGGTCGGTGGCGCGCGGCTGGCGACGATCCTGCGGCGCGTCTTCCAGGACGGCTTGCCCGACTGATGCTGCCGCAGGAGATCATCCGCCGCAAGCGCGACGGCCACAGACTCTCGGCCGACGAGATCGCGGCCTTCGTCGCAGGGCTGACGGCCGGCACCATCGCCGAGGGCCAGGTCGGCGCTTTCGCCATGGCCGTGTTCCTCAACGGCATGAGCCGCGAGGAGGCGGTGGCGCTGACGCTCGCCATGCGCGATTCCGGCGACGTGCTCGACTGGTCCGACCTGCCGGGGCCGGTCACCGACAAGCATTCGACCGGCGGCGTCGGCGACAATGTCTCGCTGATGCTGGCGCCGATCGTCGCCGCCTGCGGCGCCTATGTGCCGATGATCTCGGGGCGCGGCCTCGGCCACACCGGCGGCACGCTGGACAAGATGGATGCCATCCCTGGCTATGCCAGCCAGCCGGACGTGGCGCTTTTCCGCAAGACGGTGCTCGAGACTGGTTGCGCCATCATCGGTCAGACCGCCGATTTGGCACCCGCCGACCGCAGGCTCTACACGATCCGCGACGTGACGGGAACCGTCGAATCGGTCCCGCTGATCACCGCCTCGATCCTGTCGAAGAAGCTTGCCGCGGGCTTGGGCTCGCTGGTGCTCGACGTCAAGGTCGGCAACGGCGCCTTCATGGAAAAGTCGCGCGACGCGGTCGCGCTGGCGAACAGCCTGGTCGAGGTCGCCAATGGCGCCGGCCTGAATGCATCCGCGCTGGTGACGGGCATGAACGAGCCGCTGGCTTCGGCGGCCGGCAACGCGGTCGAGGTGCGAAATGCCGTCGATTTCCTCACCGGCCGATATCGCGACCGCCGGCTGGAGGATGTTACGCTGGCGCTGGCGGCCGAGATGCTGCAGTCGGCGGGGCTCGTCTCGTCTCACCAGGACGGTATCAGGCGCGCCACCGAGGCGCTTGCCGGAGGCCGTGCGGCAGCCGTCTTCGCGCGAATGGTGGCGGTGCTTGGCGGTCCCGGCGATTTCATCGAGAAACCGGAAAAGTATCTGCCGACAGCGCCGGTCGAATTGGCCGTGAAAGCGGAACAGGACGGGTTCGTGACCGGCATCGCCACGCGCGATATCGGGCTTGCCGTCGTCACGCTCGGTGGCGGGCGTTCGCATCCCGACGACAAGATCGATCATGCCGTCGGTCTGACCAGGCTGTTGCCGGTCGGCGCCGAGGCGCGCCCGGGCGAGGCCCTGGCGCTGGTGCATGCTCGCACCGACGCCCAGGCCGGGGCAGCAGCGGCCGCCGTGCGTGCCGCCTATACGATCGGGGGTTCCAAGCCGCCCGCCGAAAAGACCGTTCTCAGGCGGATATTGCCTCGCTGATCGGCCTTACTGAACGAGCAGCAGCGAGCCGTCCTGCACCTGGTATTTCTGCAGGCGCTGCAGGAAGCTCATGCCGATCAGGTTGGTCTGCAGCGCCCTGTCGTCGAGCACCATCGCCTGGACGTTGTCGACCGATATCTTGCCGATCTGCAGGCGCTCGACCGTCACCACGGCGGCCTTGATCGCCCCGTTGGCAGTGTTCACCTGGCGATTGAAGTCGGACGGGTTGAGCGAGATGCCGATCCTGCGGGCGGTCGAGGTGTTGATGGCGACCAGCGTCGCGCCGGTGTCGATCATGCCGTCGATCTGGCGGCCGTTGAGCTTGAACTGCGACGTGAAGTGACCGCGCCCGTCGGCATTGACCAGCACCTGGCGGCCGAGCGGCATTGGCGTCGCCGGCTTGTCCGGGACCGAAGCGAGATTGACCTGCGGCTCTGCCTTCGGCGCAGCCGGCTGCGAGGCGACGGTCGATTTCAGCAAGCCGTCCACCAGATGCGGATTCGCCTGATAGACGATCGGAATCGAGGCTGAGGTTCCGGCAAAGATGCCAAGGATGAGAAGCTTGCGCAGCATGGATGCCCCTTAAATCGAGGTCGCATCCTTGCGCCGACATGGTGTTTTCCGCTTTAACGTGCGCCGGAACCGCGCGGTTGTGTAAACGCGTGGTAAACGGATGCGCTCATTTTGTGCCGTACATGCGGTCGCCGGCGTCGCCGAGGCCGGGCATGATGTAGCCCTTGTCGTTCAACTGCCGGTCTATCGAGGCGGTGAAGATCGGCACGTCCGGATGCGCCTTGGTGAAGCGCTCGATGCCTTCGGGGGCGGCAAGCAGGCAGAGGAAGCGGATGTTTGTGGCGCCGCGGCCTTTCAGCTTGTCGATCGCGGCGATCGCGGAATTGGCGGTCGCCAGCATCGGATCGACGACGATCACCAGGCGGTCGGCGAGATCGCTCGGCGCCTTGAAGAAATACTCGACCGCTTCCAGCGTCTCATGGTCGCGGTAGAGGCCGATATGCGCGACGCGTGCCGCCGGCACCAGGTCGAGCAGGCCCTCGAGCAGGCCGTTGCCGGCGCGCAGCACCGAGGCGAAGACCAGCTTCTTGCCTTCCAGCGTCGGCGCCTCCATCTCCTCGATCGGCGTCTCGATCATGGTCGTGGTCAGTTCGAGATTGCGGGTCACCTCATAGCCGAGCAGAAGTGAAATCTCGCGCAGCAGCCGCCGGAAACCTGCCGTCGAGGTCTCCTTCTTGCGCATGATGGTCAGCTTGTGCTGGACGAGGGGGTGGTCGACGACGGTGACGCCCTGCATGATGTGCTCCGACTGGTTCGGGGTAGTAGTCAGTAGTGAGTAGTGAATAGTGAGCCGATTTGCGAGTCCTCGCCTCGGGGAAAGCTCTGGCCTTCAACCGATCTATGCGCACTCGGCCAAATCCATAACTACTGACTACCGACTACTCCCTACTCACTCACCGCACCTTCACGTCCAACCGGCCTAACAGCATCACCTTGGTCTTCTTGTCCACGAAGGCCGCCTCGATGGCCGTCCTGGTGATCTCTGTGAGCGCCTTGTCGTTCATGGCGAAATGCTCGGCCGCGATATCGTATTCGCGCTTCAGCGAGGTCCAGAAATAGGGCGGGTCGTCGGAGTTGAGCGTCACCTTGCAGCCGGCGGCGCGCAGCGCCGGAAAGGGATGGTCGGCGAAGCTGTCGAACACCTTCAGCGCGATGTTGGAGCCCGGGCAGCATTCCAGCACCACGCCCTCGGCGGCGATGCGGCGGACGAGATCCGGGTTTTCGATGGCGCGAACGCCATGGCCGATGCGTGACGGGCGGATATGGTCGAGGGCCGCCTTGACACTTTCCCAGCCCATCAACTCGCCGGCATGGATGGTGATGCCGAGGCCCGCTTCGCGCGCGATCTCGAAGGCGCGCACATAGTCCTCGAAGTCGCCGATGCGCTCGTCGCCGGCGACGCCGAAGCCGGTCACCAGCGGATGGCCGCAGCGCGCCGCGAAGCGCGCCGCCTGCTCGATCGCCTCGACCCCGAAATGGCGCACGCCGGTGACGATCATGCGGCCCTCGATGCCGGTCTTGGCCTTGGCGCGGGTCATGCCTTCGCCCAGCGCGTCCGTATAGGCTTTCGGCGACAGCCCGGCCTTTTTGGCATGGTCCGGCGAGGTGAAAACCTCGGAATAGATGGCGCCGTCGCGGGCGAGGCTGGTCAGGTAATAGTCGGCGAGGCGCGCATAATCCTCTTCGGTGCGAAACAGGTCGGAAGCGAAATCGTAGGCGGCCAGAAACGAGGTGAAATCGTGCCAGACGAAGGAGCCTTCCTGGATATAGGGGGAAGGGTCCTTGCCATATTTGCGGGCCTGGCTGACGACGAGCTCGGGCGCCGCCGCCCCTTCGATGTGGCAATGCAGTTCGGCCTTCAAAATCATGCGGTCATCTCGTCCGATATGCTGCTCTCGCGCAGATTCTGGCCGGAAAATCATGCGTGACCTTTCCCTGCCGGGTTTTGAAGGCGCGGCCGAAAACCGCGCCTTGGACAATAGCGTCGGCACCATCGATCGGCTATGGTCCCGCCGGTTTTATGACGGATCAAAATAATGTCAGTTGAGAGAACCACGGCCACGGGCGGCATGGAAACCTCCTATGGTTTCAGGAGGGTCGGGGAAGGCGAGAAGCAGCCCCTCGTCAACGACGTCTTCCACAAGGTGGCCAATCGATACGATCTGATGAACGATCTGATGTCGGCTGGGTTGCATCGGTTGTGGAAGGACGCGATGGTCGCCTGGCTGAACCCTCCCAAAAAGGTGGGTTGGAGGGTGCTCGACGTCGCCGGGGGCACCGGCGATATCGCCTTCCGCATCGTCGAGGCCAGTCAGCGACAGGCCCATGCCACGGTGCTCGACATCAATGGCTCGATGCTGGCCGTCGGCCGCGACCGCGCCGAGAAGCAGGGCCTTGCGGCAAACACCGACTTTGTCGAGGCCAATGCCGAGGAATTGCCTTTCGAGGATGAGTCCTTCGACGCCTATACGATCGCGTTCGGCATTCGCAACGTGCCGCGCATCGAAGTCGCCCTCGGTGAAGCCTATCGCGTGCTGAAGCGGGGCGGGCGGTTGCTCTGCCTCGAATTCTCCGAGGTCGACATGCCGCTGCTCGACAAGGCCTATGAGGCCTGGTCGTTCAATGCGATCCCCAAGATCGGCAAGGCGGTCACCGGCGATGACGAGCCCTATTCCTACCTTGTCGAATCCATCCGCAAATTCCCCAACCAGCAGAATTTCGCGGCGATGATTAGCCGCGCCGGCTTCGACCGCGTCACGTTCCGCAACTATTCGGGCGGCATCGCCGCCCTTCATTCCGGCTGGAAGCTTTGAGGCGCGGCCCCTTGCAGCAGGCCCCTTTGACACAGGCAGGGCTATGAGCAGCGTCGCCGCCGCCTTTCGGCTCGCCAGGGCCGGCTGGGTGCTGGTCCGCGAGGGCGTCGTCGCGGCGTTGCCTGGCGAAGAACTGTCCGGCATGCCGAAATTCGGCTGGCGCGTGGCGCGGCTTTTTACCCGCCGCCGGGCGCTGAGTTATCAGCGCGGCGACCGGCTGGCGCGAGCGGTGGTGCGGCTTGGACCCTCCTACGTCAAGCTCGGCCAGTTCCTGGCGACGCGGCCCGATGTCGTCGGCAACGACATGGCGCTCGACCTGGCGCTTTTGCAGGACAAGATGCACACCTTCCCGAAAGCGGAAGCGGTCCATGCGATCGAAGCCTCGCTCGGGCGCAGGATCGACGATCTCTATGCCAGCTTCGGGGATCCCGTTGCCGCCGCCTCGATCGCGCAGGTGCATGGCGCCGACGTGGCTCGTGGCGGAACGACGTCGCGCGTGGCGGTGAAGGTGATCCGGCCCGGGGTGCGGCGCCGCTTCTTCCAGGATCTCGAAAGCTATTTCCTCGCGGCCCACCTGCAGGAGAGATACATCCCCTCGTCGCGCCGGCTGCGTCCGGTCGAGGTGACCCAGACGCTGGCGCAGACCACCAAGGTCGAGATGGACTTGAGGCTCGAGGCGGCCGCACTTTCGGAACTCGGCGAGAACACCAAGGACGATCCGGGCTTTCGTGTGCCTGCGGTTGACTGGGAGCGCACCGGCCGCGATGTGCTCACCATGGAGTGGATCGACGGCACCAAGATGAACGACATCGCCGGCCTTGCCAATGCCGGTCACAACCTCAAGGCGATCGCCGCCAATCTGGTCCAGTCGTTCCTCAGGCACACGTTGCGCGACGGCTTCTTCCATGCCGACATGCATCCGGGCAACCTGTTCGTCGAAGCCAATGGCACCATCGTCGCCGTCGATCTCGGCATTGCAGGCCGGCTCGGCAAGAAGGAGCGACGCTTCCTCGCCGAAATCCTCTACGGCTTCATCGTGCGCGACTATCAGCGCGTCGCGGAGGTGCATTTCGAGGCGGGCTATGTGCCGCGTCAGCACAATGTCTCGGCCTTCGCGCAGGCGATCCGCGCCATCGGTGAGCCGATCCACGGCCAGTCGGCCGAGACCATTTCGATGGCGAAGTTGCTGACGCTGCTGTTCGAAGTCACCGAGCTGTTCGATATGGCGACGCGGACCGAGTTGGTGCTTTTGCAAAAGACCATGGTGGTGGTCGAAGGCGTCGCCCGCACGCTCGATCCGGCTTTCAACATGTGGAAGACTTCCGAGCCTGTGGTCAGCGACTGGATCGCGGGCAATCTCGGCCCGCGCGGCATGCTCACCGACGCGCGCGACGGCGCCAAGGCGCTATTGACGCTGGCACGGCAGGCGCCGGACCTTGCCGCCCGTACCGACCGGCTGTCGCGCGAGATCGACCTGATGGCCGAGAACGGCCTGCGCTTCGACGAAGCGACGGCCCGCGCCATCGGCAAGGCCGAAGCGCGCCACACCCGCTCCGGCCGCGTGGCGCTATGGGTGATCGCCCTGACGCTGATCTACATCGCCTGGAAATTGCTGTGATCGTATCAATGACAGCAATGCAAGCATTGCTGTCATTGAAAGCAGCTCTTTTATGTCCTAGCTTGCAGGGTAAGGAGCAGAGATATGGGCACACTTACGATCCGCAATCTCGATGACAGCGTGAAGCAAAAACTTCGTGAGCGAGCTGCAGTAAGAGGAGTCTCGATGGAGGAGGAAGCGCGTAGTGTTCTCGCCAAGAGCGTTTTGTCGGACGGGTCGGGTTATGATGTGCACGGCGAGTCACTTTACGCAGCGATTCGTCGGCTAGTTGAGCCTCATGGCGGCTTCGATATTGAGCTGCCGGAGCGTGGCCCCGCGCGCGAGCCGCCAAAATTCGATTGACCATGTTCGTGCTGGATACGAACGTTATTTCGGAAACTTTCAAGCCGCAGCCAGATGCGGGAGTAGCCGCTTGGATGGAAAGTTCGTTTGGGAGGCGCTCTTACGTCACGGCGATGACCAAAGCGGAACTGCTCGTAGTCCTGGCAAATATGCCGGATGGGAAGCGTAAGGCTGCTCTGGGCAGCGTGATCGGGGCGTTTTTCACGATGATGCTCAAGACCCCTGTGCTTGCGTTCGGAGATCGTGAGGCTGAGGCGTACGCAGAGATTGTTTCGAAGAGACGGGTTCTGGGGCATCCTATTCGTGAATTTGACGCGCAGATCGCCTCGGTTGCTCTCTGTCGGAGTTTTGCTGTGGTGACAAGGAATGTGGCCGACTTTGTTGATTGTGGCATTAACATAGTCAATCCTTGGGAGGGAGCATGACTCTTTCCGGCAAGCGCATCCTGCTCATCATCGGCGGCGGCATCGCCGCCTACAAGGCGCTCGACCTCATCCGGCGGCTGCGCGAGCGTGGCGCGTCGGTGCGGGTGGTGATGACGTCGGCCGCGCAGGAATTCGTCACCACGCTTTCGGTCGGCGCGCTTTCGGCCGATCATGTCTTCACCGAGCTGTTCGACCGCAAGGACGAGCACGATGTCGGCCATATAAGGCTGTCGCGCGAAGCCGACTTGCTGGTGGTGGCGCCGGCCACCGCCGATTTGATGGCGAAGCTCGCCAATGGCCATGCCAACGACCTTGCCTCGACGGTGCTTCTTGCCACCGACAAGAAGGTGCTGATGGCGCCGGCGATGAACCCGAAAATGTGGGCGCATGCTGCCACGCGCCGCAACCGGGCGACTTTGCTGAAGGACGGCATCGCCTTTGTCGGTCCCGCCAAGGGCGAGATGGCGGAAAGCCACGAAGCGGGTGAGGGCCGCATGGCCGAACCGCTGGAGATCGTCGCCGCGATCGAAGCCATGCTCGACGAGAAGCCGAAGCCGCTTGCCGGCCGCAGGATCATCGTCACCTCCGGGCCGACGCATGAGCCGATCGACCCGGTGCGCTACATCGCCAACCGCTCCTCGGGCAAGCAGGGCCACGCGATAGCGGCCGCGCTGGCGAAGCTCGGCGCCGATGTGCGGCTGGTTTCCGGTCCGGTCACCATCGCCGATCCGGCCGGCGTCGTGACCACGCATGTCGAAACAGCTGCCCAGATGAAGGACGCGGTCGAGCGCCTGCTGCCGGCGGATGCCGCCGTGTTTGTCGCGGCGGTCGCCGACTGGCGCACCGCCAACGCCGCCGGCGAGAAGATCAAGAAGGTGGCTGGCGAGGGGCCGCCTTCGCTGGAGATGGTCGAGAACCCGGACATCCTGGCCGGCATCGGCCATCACGCGCAGCGGCCGGGCCTCATCGTCGGCTTCGCCGCCGAGACGCAGGACCTGATCGCCAATGCCGAGGCCAAGCTCAAGAAAAAGGGCGCGGACTTCATCGTCGCCAATGACGTCTCGCATGAAAGCGGCATCGGGCCGTCCGGCGTGATGGGCGGCGACCGCAACAAGGTGCGCATCGTCTCCAGGACCGGTGTCGAGGAATGGCCGGAAATGGGCAAGGACGAGGTGGCGGCGCGGCTCGCCGCGCTGATTGCCGAGCGGCTGCAGCAAACTGTCGTGGTCTGAGCGGCAAGCCCGCGTTTCGGTCGTTGCCGTCGCCGCAGTCAACCCGCCGCAAGTCGCGGCCGGTTCGCTGTGGAGAAGATCCTCAGCGCCGCCAGGCAGCCGAACACGCCGAGCGGCACGAAGGCCAGGTACAGCCAACTGGCGACGGAAGCGGCCGCTTCCCGGTTCAGCCCTTCGGAGAAGCCGCTGGCATTGGCGATGATGCCGGCAAGCGCGGCGCCGACGGCATAGCCGATGCGCTGCATGGTCGGCACTGCGGCCGAGGCGATGGTTTGCTCGTCCGGCGCCGCCGACGCCACGATGATGCGGGTCAGGAACGGCCAGGCGATACCGAAGCCGCCGCCCTGCAAAAGGGCGCAGAGCAGGATCAGCGGGATCGAGCCGGCAGGGATCGTATAGGCGAAGCCGGCAATTCCGCATGCAATCATCAGCGCGCCGACGAGGATGATCGAGCGTTCGCGTTCCGGCGGGGCATTGGCGACGAGGATCGACAGTATCGACCATGAGATCGACTCGGCGGCGATGATGTAGCCGCTGGTGAGCAGAGGTATGTCGTGCAGCGTGGTCAGAAGCAGCGGCCCGTATATGCCAAAGGAACAGGTCGCCACCGAAAAGGCGGCGACCATGGTCATGCCGGTGCCGAGCGGCGCGCGCCATGAAAACAGATCTGACGGGAACAGGCGCGACCGGGGTCTCAGCCCATCGACCCTGACGAACAGCGCCAGGCCGATCAGGCCAAGGCAAAGCAGCAGCGACGAGCGGAGCAGGGCTATGTCGACGCCGGCGGTCGCGATCAGCACCACGCTGACGGCAAGGCAGGCGAGCGCGCCATAGGGGAAGGGCGGCGCGGCATCGGCCGAAACCTGCGGACGCGACGCGCCGGCGGTGTTGAGAACGGTGAGGCTGGCAAGCGCAACCGCGATGCCGCCCAGCGTGAAGATGCCGACCGCCCAGCGCCAGGACAGAAGCTCGACCATGATCGCCCCGATTATCGGGCCGCTGAAGGCGGCGATGCCCCAGATCGCCGACATCACGCCGAAAAGCTGGGGCCAGATGCTGCGCGGAAAGAGCCGCTCGACGGAGACGAAGGCAAGCGACACCAGCGCGCCGCCGCCGAAGCCTTCGATCAGCCGCCCGGCGAGGAACTGGGTCATCGAGGGCGCGACGGCGCTCAACAGCGCGCCGGCCGCATAGAGGGTGGCGGCGACCGCCATGTTGCTGCGCAGGCTGACATAGCTGACGAGCCGTCCGGCCGCGGCGCCGGCGGTGATGGCGCCAAGCTCGTAGATCGCCAGCGACCAGCCGACGAGCTGCACGCCGTCGAGTTCGCCGACCATCGCCGGCATCACCGTCGCCACCATCGTCTCGTTGGTGGCGTAAAGCAGGATGCCGAGATTGATGAAGCAAAACCGCGCCAGATCGCCGCTCGCCCACAGCGCCCGCCAATCCACCCTCTTGCTGGCCACCTTGTTGCCGCTCGCTGCCGTCACGCCGATCTCCTGCTTGTTTTGCGCACCTCATCCGCGTTGCGAACGAGGGGCAAGATCCAGTTCGGCAGGGCTTGTAGAACCTCAAGCGCAGTTGAGCTCAAGAGGCTTTTTCGCGGATTTCGAGGCAAGCCACCATTTGCGCCGAAGGGATCCGGCTTTCCAAAGCACTCGGCCCGGAACAGATGTTCCGGGCCGAGTGCGGCGCAATGAATTTGAAAAGCCGAGGGCTCACTTGTAGGAGTGGACGAGATCCAGCGAGGCCACCGCGACGGCCAGGTTGAGGCCGGTCTGTGCCTGGACGCTGAGCGGCTCCAGCATGAAGGCGCCGTCAAGGCCGCCGACCAGGAGGTTGGCGCCGCCGCCGGTCACGACGCTCGCCTCGGCGTTGACGCCGTAATAGCTGCCGGCGAGGTCGCCCGCGTCGTGATGACGTGTGGCGGCAAGCACTGCCCAGACGAGCTGGCCCTGATGCGTCTTGCCGACGTCGACGCCGAGTTTGGAGATCATCCCGGTATAAATCTCGGCCGGGCCATGATGGGAGGGGCGGAAGGTGCAGGAGACGCCCTTGTTCGACGTGATGACGTAGCCGACGCCGCCGTCGATCGTGCAATCGAGCGTACCGAGCCGGAGCGTGCCGGCGCTGACCGGAGAAGCGAGGACCGTGGCGGCAAGCGCGGCAGCGGCACAGGCAAGTGTTTTGATCATTGGAAAGGTCCTTTCGCGAAAATCTTGGCCCCGGCTTAAACGATCGAGGTGCACGGAGCGTTCCGCCGAAAACTTGGCGCGAACATGGCAAAGATTAACGCGTTGGACTGGGCGGTTAACGGATCGCTATCGGCGTCTCCGCGGCGCAACACTGCGGCCGCCGGCGGACCCGTAAGTCGTGCAAGATACCTTACTTTCGGCGCCAGCTTCCGATCAGCTGGCGTTGCCACCGGTGCGCGACAGGCCGTCCTTGGCCGGCTGATAGTTCGGGTCGAGGTGGATGGCCTCGCGGTAGGACTTGGCTGCCCTTCCCTTGTCGCCGCGCTTTTCGTAGATCAGCGCCTGGTTGGCCCAGGCTTCGGCGTTCTTGCCGTCGAGCTTGATGGCCATATTGAAGTCGGAGAAGGCGTTGTCCTCGTCGCCGGTCGCCAGATAGGAGAGGCCGCGGCCGTTGTACGGCTCGGCGGCGTCGGGCGCGAGCGAGATGGCGGTCGAGAAATCCTCGATGGCGAATTTGTGCTGGCCCTGGCTTTGATAGATCAGGCCGCGATTGTGGTAGGCGCGGGCATCGGTGGTGTCGAGCTGGATCGCCTTCTGGAAGTCGTTGAAGGCATCCTGGGTGCGGCCTGCCTTGCGGTAGAGATTGCCGCGGCCGATATAGGCGGCGTCGTAGTTGGCGTTGATCTGGATCGAGCGGTTGTAGTCGGCCAAAGCGGCTTCCTGATTGCCGAGGAAGCGCTGGATCAGGGCGCGGTTCGAATAGGCCTGGTAGAAGTTCGGGTTGAGCTGGATGGCCTGGTTGAAGTCCTTGAGCGCCGCCTGGTACTGGCCGCCGCGGCCATAGGCCGAGCCACGCACATTATAGCCCTCGGGATCCTGCGGATTTCGCTGGATGACCGCCGAAAGCGAGGAGATGTTCTCGCTCGACCCTTGCGCCTTGTCGATCGAGTTGAACTCACCCGTCGGGGTCGTCTGGCATGCCGCAAGCGTCAGACCCGAAAGCAGGGCCGCCGTCAGGGCGAAGCCGCGAAAAGCGGTTTTGCGCTCCACGGAAATTGCGTTCATCTTTGTCCTCACTGCCGCAGCGCCGTCAGTCCGTTCCCTCTCCGAACCGGCTCCTATGCATAAACAAAAAGGTGGCGGCGATTCCGCATCGCGCCACCCTCGGTATCCTTCGAAAAGGACGAAAAATAGGCGTTATGAGCGCGGCGAGCGCGATGCGCCGGCAGCACCAGCCGGAGCCGGGCGCGGGGTCATCGGCAGCAGGCCTTCGCGCTGGGCGCGCTTGCGAGCCAGCTTGCGGGCGCGGCGCACGGCCTCGGCCTTCTCGCGGGCACGCTTCTCGGACGGCTTCTCGTAGTGACCGCGCATCTTCATTTCGCGGAAAATACCTTCGCGCTGCATTTTCTTCTTCAGCGCGCGAAGCGCCTGATCAACGTTGTTGTCGCGGACGAGTACCTGCACGGGCAATCCTGTCTTCGGGTTTGATATCGATAGGCATACAGCCATAGCCGCCATGCCTCCGCGGCGGGTTGCACCGCGAATTGTGGGCGGCTGATAGCAGAATCATGCCGCACTGTCCACCGCTGATTGCAGGAAACCGCGATCAAAATCCCGCGTGTCCCGGCATGGCGGCCGGAGCACTATGCGGTCGCCAGATGCAGGCGGGCGAAATCCTCGAAAAACTCGCCGTAATCGCAGGTGATTTCCTCGCCGGCGGCAATGTCGCGAATGGCGGTGGCGCCGCCATATTGCGAGAAATCCGTGTTCGGCCGCTCGGAATGGTTCATGAAGCGGCCATTGTCTACCTCGTAGACCATGAAGCCCGGCTTGTCCGGGCTCGGATAGGCGTAGCGGTCGAGCAGTTCCTTGAGATGCGCGGGAGCGGTCTCGTATTTCTCCATCGGGACCAGCCGGTCGAAATCGGGATCGAGCCGCCAGATCGAGGCGCCTCTCCTGATCGGCTCGGCGGCGAAAACGCCGACGCCTTCGATGGCGCTCTGGGCGACATAGGTTCTGATCAGCAGCATCGTTCCGGTCCGTTTTTCGACGGGAACGAAAATCGTCAAAACAGACCGGAATGCAAGGGTGCAGTCGCAAGATTTTAGCGGATGAGCATGTCTGCTGTCCGCCAAACGGATCACGTCCGGTTGATTGACACGCCGCCATCGGCAAACAGCGCGGTTCCGGTGGTGAAACTCGAAGCATCCGAGGCGAGATAAAGCGCCGAGCGGGCAATCTCTTCTGGCTGCGCCATGCGCTTCAAGGCATGGATGCCTTCGACGAAGGCGCGGGCCTCCGGCGTCGTGGTCGTGGCGCCGGGCGTGTCGGTGCCGCCGGGCAGCAGCGCGTTGGCGCGCAATCCCCTCGGCCCGTATTCGGCGGCCAGCACCTGCGTCAGGCCGATCAGGCCGGCCTTGGCGGCGGCATAAGCCGCCATGCCTGGCATGCCGGCGGTGTAGCCGACGAAGCTCGAGGTGAAGATCAGCGAGCCGCCGTCGCGCTCCAGCATCGCCGGTATCTGGTGCTTCGCGGCGAGATAGGCGCTGGTCAGGTTGGTGTCCATCGTCTCCTGCCAGATCGCCGGCGCCATGTCGGTCACCGGTCCCATCACGCCGACGGCGCCGGCATTGTTGAAGGCGATGTCGAGGCCGCCGAACCTTTCGACCGCGAGTTCGACGAGCGCCTTCGCGTAGGCCTCGTCTCTTACATCACCGGCAAGCTTAACCGCTGTGCCGCCGGCATCCTCGATCTCGCCGACGAGCGCGTCGAGTTCGGCCTGGCGGCGCGCCGCGACGACGAGGCTCGCGCCCTGGTCGGCGAACAGTCTGGCTGTGGCGCGGCCGATACCCGAGCTGGCGCCCGTCACGATGGCGACCTTGTTTGTCAGGGTGAACATGTCCTTGCATCCTTCCTTTGTGCCTGGCTTGCCGGCGGTTGGATGCTTGGTCGCAAATCGGTATGAATGCAGCCACCCGAAAGCTGCCTTGCCATCGGCGCGCGGGCATTACGCGGCACGGGCGCAAAACGGCAAGTGCCGTCGCAAACAGCGCAAGGATGACAGCGCGGTTTCGCTAGTGATACACCTCGCGCGCCGAGGCGGGGATGCCCGGCCGCAAATCCGCGAAAGCTACTGGCGCGAGGCCTGAAACGTGAAGAAATACTCGGTATTCGCCATTGCCCGCGAGGCCATGCGCGGTCACAAGGGCTGGGAAGAGCAGTGGACGTCGCCCGAGCCGAAGAAGGAATACGACGTCATCATCGTCGGTGCCGGCGGACACGGCCTGGCGACGGCCTATTATCTGGCGAGCGAGCACGGCATCACCAATATCGCGGTGCTGGAAAAGGGCTGGCTCGGCGGCGGCAACACCGGCCGCAACACCACCATCATCCGCTCCAACTACCTCTATGACGAAAGCGCCGGCATCTACGACCATGCGCTGAAGCTGTGGGATGGGCTGAGCCAGGAGCTCAACTACAACGTCATGTATTCGGCGCGTGGCGTGATGATGCTGGCGCACAACGTCCACGACGTCCAGGTCTTCAAGCGCCACATCCATGCCAACCGCCTCAACGGCATCGACAATGAATGGCTGACGCCGGAAGAGGCGAAGGAATTCTGTCCGCCGCTCAACATCTCCAAGGAGGCACGCTATCCAGTGATGGGCGCCGCGTTGCAGCGGCGCGGCGGCACGGCGCGCCACGACGCGGTCGCCTGGGGCTATGCGCGCGGCGCCTCGGCGCGCGGCGTGCACATCATCCAGAACTGCGAGGTCACCGGCATCAAGCGCGCGGCCAATGGCGCGGTCAGCGGCGTGGAGACGACGCGCGGCTTCATCGGCGCCAAGAAGGTCGGCGTGGTCGCGGCCGGTCATTCCTCCGTTATCATGAATATGGCCGGCGTGCGCATGCCGCTCGAAAGCTATCCGCTGCAGGCGCTGGTGTCGGAGCCGATCAAGCCGGTCGTGCCCTGCGTGGTGATGTCGAACACCGTGCACGCCTATATCTCGCAGTCGGACAAGGGCGAGCTGGTGATCGGCGCCGGCACCGACCAGTATGTCTCCTATTCGCAGACCGGCGGCCTGCACATATTGCAGCATACGCTCGACGCCATCTGCGAGATGTTCCCGATCTTTACCCGCATGAAGATGCTGCGCTCTTGGGGCGGCATCGTCGACGTGACGCCCGACCGCTCGCCGATCCTGGCCAAGACGCCGGTGCAGGGCCTCTATGTCAATTGCGGCTGGGGCACCGGCGGCTTCAAGGCGACGCCCGGCTCGGGCAACGTCTTCGCGCACACGATCGCCAAGGACGAGCCGCATCCGATCAACGCGCCCTTCACGCTCGAGCGTTTCCGCACGGGCCGCCTCATCGACGAGGCCGCCGCGGCCGCGGTGGCGCACTGATGATGGCTCAGCCGCTTTGCTTTCACTCGGCCGGTGCGCGCGCCGGTCACGGCAAGTTTTAGGATTACCCAGATGCTTCTCATCCGCTGCCCCTATTGCGAGGAAGAGCGCCCGGAACTCGAGTTCCGCAATGCCGGCGAGGCGCATGTCGTGCGCTCAGCCAACATTGCCGGCGAGAGCGACGACGATTTCGAGAAATTCTTCTTCATCCGCGCCAATCCGAAGGGCGTCATCTATGAGCGCTGGCGGCACATCCATGGCTGCGCGCGCTTCTTCAACGCCGTTCGCGACACCGTCACCGACAAGTTCGTCATGACCTACAAGGCCGGCGAACCGAAGCCGGCGAAACTGCCTGGAGCCGCGAAATGAGCGCCGCATTCCGTATCTCCGGCGCCGGTCGCCTCAGCCAGGCGAAGACCGCATCGTTCAGCTTCGACGGCCAGGCCTATTCCGGCATCGAGGGCGATACGCTGGCCTCGGCGCTGCTTGCCAACGGCGTGCATCTGGTCGGGCGCTCGTTCAAATATCACCGGCCGCGTGGCTTCCTCTCGGCCGGCGCGGAAGAGCCCAACGCGCTGGTGCAGATCGTGCGCGACGACGCGCGCAAGACGCCCAATGTGCGGGCGACCGTGCAGGAGCTCTATGACGGGCTGACGGCCAATTCGCAGAACCGCTGGCCATCGCTCGCTTTCGACGTCGGCGCGGTCAACGACATCGCCTCGCCGATGTTTTCGGCCGGCTTCTACTACAAGACCTTCATGTGGCCGAAGTGGGCGTGGAAGGATCTCTACGAGCCGAAGATCCGCGCTGCCGCCGGCCTCGGCATTTCGCCGGAGAAGCCGGATCCGGACCACTATGCCGCCCGCTACGCGCATTGCGAGGTGCTGGTGCTGGGCGGCGGCGCCGCCGGCATTGCAGCCGCCCTTGCCGCCGCCGAAACGGGCGTGCGGGTAATCCTCGCCGACGAGCAGGCCGAATTCGGCGGCAGCCTGCGCTTCGAGAGCGGCGCCAGGATCGACGGCCAGAACGGCCTTGCCTGGGCTCAAAGCGCGATCGCCAGGCTCAAGGCGATGGACAATGTGCGCGTGCTGTCGCGCACGACTGCTTTTGGGTACTACGCGCAGAACTTCGTCGGCCTGGTCGAGCGGGTCAGCGACCATCTCAAGAGCCCTGGACGCGAGCTGGCGCGCGAGCGCCTGTGGCAGGTCCGCGCCAAGCGCGTCGTCATCGCCACCGGCGCCATCGAGCGCCACATGGTGTTCGCCAACAACGACCGTCCGGGCGTCATGCTGGCGGCGGCCGCGCGCACTTACCTCAACCATTATGGCGTCGCGGTCGGTAGGAATGTCGGCGTCTATACGGCCAACGATTCCGTTTACGCCGCCGCGATCGACCTCAAGAAGGCCGGCATCAACATCGCGGCGATCGTCGACCTGCGCGACAACCCGGCCGGACCGGTGATCGACGAGGCGAGGGCGCTCGGCATCGAGATCAATTTCGGCCGCGCGGTGGTCAGCGCCGGCGGCAAATTGCGCGTGTCCTCGATGACCGTGCAGCCGAAGAATGGTGGCGGCGAGCGGACCATCCCGGTTGACGCGATCCTGATGTCGGCCGGCTGGACGCCGTCGGTGCATCTGTTCTCGCAATCGCGCGGCAAGGTCGCCTTCAACGACGAGACCAAGCGCTTCGTGCCCGGCACCTATGCGCAGGACTGTGTCTCGGTCGGTGCCTGCAACGGCACGGACGGGCTGGACGCGACGGTCGACGAGGCCTATGCGGCCGGCGCCAAGGCGGCAAAGGACGCCGGCGGCAGCGCCAGGAAGAGCGCCAAGCCGAAGGTCGATGCCGGCGAGAGCTGGTCGCGCGGCATGCTGGGCGCCGGGCCCGGCGCCGGATCGGGCACAACGGTCAAGGCCTTCGTCGATTTCCAGAACGACGTAACCGCCAAGGACATCCGCCAGGCGGTGCATGAAGGCATGCACTCGATCGAGCACGTCAAGCGCTTCACCACCAACGGCATGGCGACCGACCAGGGCAAGACGTCGAACATGCATGGCCTGGCGATCGCCGCCGAGGAACTCGGCAAGCCGATCCCGCAGGTCGGCCTCACCACCTTCCGCGCGCCCTATACGCCGGTGACGTTCGGCTCGATCGTCGGCCACGCGCGCGGCGCGCTGTTCGACCCGACCCGCCGCACGGCAACGCATGGCTGGGCCGCGTCGCAAGGTGCTGTGTTCGAGGATGTCGGCCACTGGAAGCGCGCCTGGTATTTCCCCAAGGCCGGCGAGGACATGCACGCCGCCGTCGACCGCGAATGCGTGACGGTGCGAAAAGTGGGCGGCCTGTTCGACGCCTCGACGCTCGGCAAGATCGAGGTGGTCGGGCCCGATGCGGCGAAGTTCATGGAACTGCTCTACACCAACCCGTGGGAGAAGCTGGAAACCGGCCGCTGCCGCTACGGCATCATGCTGCGCGAAGACGGCTTCATCTATGATGACGGCGTCGTCGGCAGGCTGGCGCCCGACCGCTTTCATGTGACGACGACGACTGGCGGCGCGCCGCGCGTGATGAACCACATGGAGGATTACCTCCAGACCGAGTTCCCGCATCTCAATGTCTGGCTGACCTCGATCACCGAACAGTGGGCGGTCATAGCCGTCCAAGGGCCGAAGTCGCGTGACATCATCGCGCCGCTGGTTGAAGGCATCGACATGTCGGACGAGGCGATGCCGCATATGTCGGTGCGCGAGGGCAAGATCTGCGGCGTGCCCACGAGGCTGTTCCGCATGTCCTTCACCGGCGAGCGCGGCTTCGAGGTTAACGTGCCGGCCGATTACGGCGAGGCGGTCTGGGAAGCGCTGTGGGCCGAAGGCCAGAAACATGGCGCGACTGCTTACGGCACCGAAGCGATGCACGTGCTGCGCGCCGAGAAGGGCTATATCATCGTCGGCCAGGACACGGACGGCACGGTGACGCCGAACGATGCCGGGCTCGACTGGGCGGTCGGCAAGAAGAAGACCGATTTCGTCGGCATTCGCGGCCTGACCCGGCCGGACCTCGTGGCCAAGGGCCGCAAGCAACTCGTGGGCCTGAAGACCAAGGATCCGAAGGTCGTGCTGGAAGAGGGCGCGCAGATCGTCGCCGACCCGAAGCAGCCGATCCCGATGAAGATGATCGGCCACGTCACCTCCAGCTATTGGTCGGAGAATTGCGGCCGCTCGATCGCCCTGGCGCTGGTCGCCGGCGGTCGCGACCGCATGGGGCAGACGCTCTACGTGCCGATGCCGAACGGCACGATCGAGGTGGAAGTCACCGGCATGGTGTTCGTCGACGAGAAGGGAGAACGCCTCAATGGCTAAAGCCGCCGCCAAGACAAAAGCCGCTGCTGCCGCGCCTTCCGTCGAGCGCCGGCCGGCACTCGCCGGCCGCACGGTCTCGGCACTGGGCGTAAAAGTGGAGATGCTGCCGCCGGCCGAACGCATCTCGCTGCGCGCGCCGCAGGCTTCGGTCGCAGCACTTTCCAAGGCGCTCGGCGTGACGCTGCCGGCCAAGCCGAAGACCTCGGCGACCAAGGACGGACGCATGGCGCTGTGGCTCGGGCCGGACGAATGGCTGATTGTCGACGAGGCGGGCAACGATCCGCTCGCCGACTGCGCCAAGGTGACGGCGCTGCATTCGGCGGTCGGCATCTCGCACCGCAATGTCGCAATCTCGGTCACCGGGCCAGCGGCCTCGATGACGGTCAATTCGGGCTGTCCGCAGGACCTGTCGCTCGAGGCTTTCCCGGTGGGTGCTGCCTCGCGCACCATTCTCGGCAAATCCGAGATCGTGCTGTTGCGCACCGCGGCCGACGCGTTCCGTGTGGAGTGCTGGCGTTCCTTCGCGGACTATGTCTTTACTCTGCTGTCGGAAGCGGCGAGCGACGCTGCGAACTGATCTTTGCGCCACGCTATCCGAAGGGATGCGGCGTGGCAGGAACCATCGCCGATCCAGTCCGTTCTTGCGGCAAGAGCGGCTGGGTGTTTTATGATGCCCACCGCTCTAAATGTTTGCTCTGCCGCAGTTCCGGACGGAAAACCGCTGCGCACTTTTCCTGGAACTGCTTAGCGAGGGAGAAGCCGATGCCATCCAAACCCGCGCCGAAAACGCCCAAGAAGACTTCGGCCGTCCGCTCGCTCGAGCGTGAGAAGCATCGCCAGGTCGAGGACGAGGAACTCGAGGAAGGCCTCGAGGACACATTCCCAGCCAGCGATCCGGTGTCGATCACCAGCACCACCATTCCCGGCGCTCCCGCCAAAACCGGCAAGGCCAAGACGGTACCCGGGAGCAAGCCGCGCAAGAAATAGGTGCTGTCGCCGACCGTCAGTTGGCGCCATACAGGTGGATACGAAACGGGCGGCCGGATGCCACCCGTTTCGATGTTGAGATCTTAAAAGCCGGCCGGCACTTAGAGGCCGGGCACGAACCACGGGCTGACATCGATGCCGAGCCGCGGGCTCTTCGTCGTCTTGTTGGCGTCCGCCTTTTCGACCGAACCGGTCGACGTGCAGTCGAGTTTCACGCTGGCGTTGGTCTGAGCGCAAGCCGCGGGGGCATGCTTGGCCGGCTGGCTCGCGCCAGCGAAAGCAGCACCCGAGAAAGCCAGCACGGTGGCGAGCGCAAGGAGGGTCTTCTTCATTTTCCGTCTCCAGTCAATCTCGTCGTACACGTACGATACGGCGTACAAATACGGTTAATAGAGTCGGAATTCAAGGAGGAATCTGTACGTGTACGACAAATTTTTTTGAACACAGGAATTCGCCCCCGCAAATCAGGCGAAGCGATGCGAGCCGACGATCAAAGAGATCAGCAGTTGACGGGCGTTGCGGTCAGCGGCGGAATATCCTGCGCCTGCAACCCCACAAGCGTGAAATCGCACATGCGCTTCACATAGGCCTGGGCGTCGCCGAACGGATAAAAGGGAAAGGTGATCAAGAGCGAAATCGTGCCGTGGCCCACGGTCCACAGCATGGTCGCGATGGCGCGCGGGTCGCCCTTAAGTCTGCCGGCGGCAACGCAGGCCTCGACGCGTTTGATCAGCACCTTCATGGCCGGATTGCCCTCTTCCATGTCCTCGTAGCTGCGTCCTTCGGGCAGCTTGGTCTTCTCGGTCATGAAGACGGTGCGGTATTCGTTGGGATTGCCGAGCCCGAAAGCCGCGTACTCGGTCATCACCGCCTTGAGCGCCTCGATCGGGTCGTCGGCGGGGTGCTCCTCGATGCGACGAGCGAGCGTCTCGAAGGCGTCTTCGGCCAGCGCGAACAGGATGTCCTGCTTGTCGGCGAAATAGGAATAGACCGACATCGGCGCGTAGCCGACGCGCTTGGCGAGCTTGCGGATGGTGAGGCCCTCGTAACCCTCTTCCTGCACCAGCTTGTGAGCCGCCGCGACCAGTTCGGAGCGAAGCTCCGCCTTCTGTTTTTCGCGGCGTTTCTGAACGCTCAGCGTCAATGTCCGCTGCCTTTGTCGTTGGTTGCCTGACGAAATTATATACGCTGTACGGAAACGGACAAGAGAGCGTTCCGGTTCCGCAACGTCCGTTCAAGCTCTTCGGTTAACGCGATTGCGGACGCAAGCCGTTCCCGGCATGCTCAAATGGCGCCAATGCCGCCGTCGAGCGCCAGCGCGTGACCGGTCATGAAGGAGTTGGCAGGGTCGGCAAGGAACAGGACGCCGGTAGTGATCTCGTCGATCTCGCCGACACGCTTCATCGGCACGCCGCGCGTGAGTTCGGCAAGCGCTTCGGCTTCGGGCGCTCCGCTGAAACGCACGAAGCCGTCGACCATCGCCGTGCGGGTGTGGGCCGGGCAGACGGCGTTGATGCGTATCCCTTTGCTGGCATATTCCACGGCGGCAGAGCGCGTCAGCCCGACGACGCCATGCTTGGCGGCGGCATAGACCGAAAGTTTCGGCGCGCCCGATAGACCGGCGACCGAGGCGATGTTGACGATGACGCCGCCCTTGCCGCTTTCCCTGAACTGCCGTTCCAACTGAGGAATCTGGTGCTTCATGGCATAGAAGACGCCGAGCAGGTCGACCTCGACCACGCGGCGCGCCTCTTCCGAGGTCACCTGCGGCAAGCGCACGAAGTTGTGTACGATGCCGGCATTGTTGACGGCGATGTCGAGCCGGCCGAATTTCTCGACGGCCAGTTGCACCAGATCCTCCGAGAGCTTTTCGTCGGCGATGTTGCCGGCAAGGTGAGCGGTCTCGGCGTCGAGCGTCGCCGCAAAATCGCCGAGCGCCGCCTCGTCGAGATCGGAGAGCACGAGCCGCGCGCCTTCCGCCGCGAAAGCCTTTGCCGCGCCGCTGCCGAGGCCGCCCGTCGCGCCGGTGACCAGCACCGTCATCCCATCGAAACGGCCCATCGCTCAGCTTTCCTTTCTTCAGTTCTTCCCGCCGCTCAGCTCCGCCGCGAGTATCGCGATCAGCTTAACCGCTTGCCCATAGGTCTTTGCCTTTTCCGGATTGGAGGCATTGCCATCCAGTGCGCGGCGATAGACGCCCTGGCAGATCGCCGCCAGCCGGAAGAAGGAGAAGGCGAGGAAGAAGGTCCAGTTGTCGATCTTCCCGATGCCGCGCCGTTTGCAATAGGCTGCGACATAGGCCTCCTCGGACGGCAGGCCGGCAGCGGCGCGGTCGACGCCGCCAAGGCCGCGAAAGCCGGAGGCATGCGGCAGGCGCCATTGCATGCATTGATAGGCGAGGTCGGCGAAGGGGTGGCCGAGCGTCGACAGCTCCCAGTCGAGCAGCGCGATGACTTTCGGCGCATCGAGCGCGAACATCATGTTGTCCAGCCGGTAGTCGCCATGGACAAGCGAAACGCGGCCGTCATTGGCCGGTATATGGGTTTCGAGCCACGCAATCAGCCTGTCGATATCGGCTACGGTTTCGGTTTCGGAGGCCCGGTATTGGCCGGTCCAGCGCGCGAGCTGGCGCTCGAAATAGCTGCCGGGCTTGCCGAAATCGCCAAGGCCGACGGCGCCGACATCGACATCGTGCAGGGCGGCAAGCGTCGCGTTCATCGCGTCGTAGATCGCGGCGCGCTCGTCATTGCCGGAAAAGTCCGGCAATGACGGATCCCAGAAGATGCGGCCGTTGAGATATTCCATGACATAGAACATGCGGCCGATCGGGGAGGTTTCGCCCGACAGGTGCAGCATGCGCGGCACCGGCACAGCCGTGCCGGCAAGCGCCTGCATGACCCGGAATTCGCGGTCGACCTGATGCGCGGATTTCAGCAATTGTCCCGACGGCTTGGCGCGCAGCACATAGCGGCCGCTGGCGGCGGTCAAAAGATAGGTCGGATTGGATTGTCCGGATTTGAATTTTTCAATCGCGGACAGGCCGGTAAAACCCGGGATATGCGCCTCGAGATAGGGCGCAAGCGCCGCCTGGTCTATGGCGCCGGCCTCGCCGCTCATGCGTTTTCGGGCTGGCGCTCGATCAGCGTCAAGGTCAGCCAACGCGCCGTCAGCGCCGGCTTCTTCGAGCCTTCGATCTCGATGGTCACATCATGCGCCGTCTGCACCCAGCCGGACGGCCGCACCTTGACGTCCGCCAGCACGAAGCGGGTGCGGATGCGCGAGCCCGTCTTCACCGGCGCCAGGAAACGCAGCGTGTCGAAGCCGTGGTTGACGCCCATCTTGGTGTTTTCCAGCGGCGGCATCGTCTCGAAGGTCATTGCCGACAGAAGCGACAGCGACAGGAAACCATGAGCGATGGTGCCGCCGAAGGGCGTTTCGCGCTCGGCGCGCTGCGGATCGCAATGGATGAACTGGTGGTCGTCGGTCGCATCGGCGAACTGGTCGATCATGCGCTGCGTCACCATTCGCCAGGGCGAGACGCCGACCTCCTTGCCGACGCTTGCCACAAGCGTATCGAGACTGATCGGTTCCACGCTGATGTCCTCCGCACCCCCGCCCGGATTACGATTCCTCGAACCGGGCACCTTATTCCTTGAACAAAGTCATTCCATGCTGCACCGACTGGCCGCCGTCGATCGGCAGGATGGCGCCGGTGACATAGCTGCCGGCCCGGCTGCACAAATAAAGCGTTGCGCCGGCAATGTCATCCGCCACGCCGATGCGGCCGAGCGGAACATGGTTACCAACATGTTTCGCCTGCTCCTCGGTCGCGGTGGCAAACGCCGTCATACGGCTCTGGAAAGGACCAGGCGCAAAGGCGTTGACGGTGATGCGGCGGGCCGCGAACTCGATCGCCAGCGTGCGCGTCAAATGATGCACCGCCGCTTTCGATGCCGCGTAGGAATAGGCGTCGTCGGCCAGCGGCTGGGTGCCCATCACCGAGCCGAGATTGACGACGCGGGCAGGATCCTCGTCGCTCGCGGCGGCATCGAGCAACGGCAAGAGCTCCCGTGTCAGGTGAAAGACGGCGGTGACGTTGACACCGAACACCTTGGCCCAGGCGTGGTAAGGGAAATCCTGCAGCGGCGCGCCCCAGGAAATGCCGGCATTGTTGACCAGGATGTGCAGGCGCTCCGCGCGCGCCTTGACCTCGGCGACCAGAGCGGCGATGCCCGCTTCGCTGGACACGTCGCCGGCAAAGCCCTCGGCATGGCCGGAGCCGCCGAGCGCGTTCAATTCGTTGGCGACTTTGGCGCAATCCCCGCCCTTGCGCGAGACGATCATCACATGAGCGCCGGCGCGTACCAGTCCGGTCGCCACCATGCGGCCGATGCCGGTCGCAGCACCCGTCACCAGCGCGGTCTTGCCGGCGACCGAGAACAGCTTGTCCAGATAGCTCATCGTGTTTCTCCGCATCCGGCCAGGCCGGGGACTCGCCCAAGGACTCGCGTTGACAAGGCTAGCCGAAGTACGGTCATCCTTGCCACGGGTAAAGATTTATCTTCGGAAAGGCCGGAAGCGATGACGGATATGAATCTCGGCATGACCGAGCGGCTGAAGCCAATCCACCAGCGCGTGGCGGCGATGGTGCGCGACGAGATAGCGCCGCTCGGCGAAGAATTTCTCGCCGAGATCGGCAAGGGCGGCGACCGCTGGTCCTATACGGCCAGGCAGACGGAAATCCTCGAAGGCTTGAAGAAGGCGGCGCGCGAACGCGGCCTGTGGAACTTCTGGCTGACCGATTCCAAGCGCGGCTATGGCCTTTCCACTGTCGAATACGCCTATCTGGCGGAGGAGATGGGCAAGGCGCATCTCGGCGCCGAGACCTTCAACTGCTCGGCGCCCGACACCGGCAACATGGAAGTGCTGGAGCGTTACGGCTCGCAAGGGCACAAGCGGGACTGGCTGGAGCCGCTGCTCGAGGGCAAGATTCGTTCGGCCTATCTGATGACCGAGCCTGACGTCGCCTCTTCGGATGCGACCAACATTTCGATGCGCTGCGAGCGGCAGGGCGACGACTATGTGCTGAACGGCGAGAAATGGTGGGCTTCCGGCGCGGGCGACCCGCGCTGCGCCATCTATATCGTCATGGTCAGGACCGGATCGGACGAAGAGCCGCAGCATCGCCGGCATTCGATGATCCTGGTGCCTTCCGACAGCAAGGGCATCACTAGGCTGCGGCCCATGCAGGTCTATGGCGACGACGACGCCCCGCACGGCCATATGCATCTGAGATTCGAGAATGTGCGGGTGCCGGCGGCGAACCTGATCCTCGGCGAGGGCAGGGGTTTCGAGATCGCGCAGGGGCGGCTGGGGCCTGGCCGCATCCATCACTGCATGCGCGCCATCGGCCAGGCCGAGATGGCGCTGGAGATGCTGTGCCAGCGCTCGGTGCGGCGCGAAGCCTTCGGTCAGTCGCTGGCCAAGCTCGGCGCGAATTTCGACATCATCGCCGAATGCCGGATGGAGATCGAGATGGCGCGGCTGCTCTGCCTCAAGGCCGCCTGGATGATCGACCAGGGCGACGCGCGCGCCGCCGCGCCCTGGATCAGCCAGATCAAGGTGGTGGCGCCGCGCGTCGCGCTGAAAGTCACGGACGAGGCGGTGCAGATGTTCGGCGCGCAAGGCATCAGCCAGGATACCCCGCTCGCCCGCTCCTGGACGCATCTGAGGACGCTGCGGCTGGCCGACGGACCGGACGCGGTGCACCGGCGGCAAGTGGCGCGCACGGAACTGAAGAAATACACGCAGGAAAAGGTCTGACGGCCATGACGCTTCCATCGCAAATGCGGGGCTTGCTGCTTGTCGGCGACGGTTACACCAGGACGCCTTCGCCGGCTGCGCTCGAAGCGATGGAGCCTTACCTCCAGCCCGGCCGCATAGCTGTGCCGGTGCCAGGGCCGACACAGGCGCTGATCAAGGTCAGCCTCGCCTCGATCAACCCGTCCGACATCGCCTTCATCAAGGGCCAGTACGGCCAGCCGCGGGTCAAGGGCCGTCCGGCGGGTTTCGAGGGCGTCGGCATTGTCGTCGCCACGGGCGATGATCCCTATGCAAGGAGCCTTGCAGGGAAACGCGTCGCCTTCGCCACCGGCGTGTCGAACTGGGGGGCGTGGGCGGATTATGCGGTTGCCGAGGCCGCGTCCTGCATTCCGCTTCTCGACACGGTGCGCGACGAGGACGGCGCCGCGATGATCGTCAATCCGCTGACGGCCTTGGCCATGTTCGACATCGTCAGAGAGGAGGGCGAAAAATCCTTCGTCATGACCGCGGGCGCCAGCCAGCTCAGCAAGCTGATCATCGGGCTGGCGAAGGAGGAAGGTTTCCGCCCGATCGTCACCGTGCGTCGCGACGAGCAGATTCCGCAGCTGGCGGAGCTCGGCGCCGCCCATGTGCTCAACGAGAAAGCGGCGGATTTCGAGGCGGCGTTGCGCGAGGCGATGAAGGCCGAGCAGCCGCGCATCTTCCTCGACGCGGTCACCGGCCCGCTGGCTTCGACCATCTTCAATGCCATGCCGAAACGCGCGCGCTGGATCGTCTATGGAAGGCTCGACGCCGAGCCGACGGTGATCCGCGAGCCCGGCCAACTGATCTTCCAGCATAAGCGCGTCGAAGGTTTCTGGCTGGCCGAATGGATGCGCCAGTTCCGCGACAGGCTGGGCCCGGCGGTTCTGGAAGCGCAGAAGCGCTTTTCCGATGGACGCTGGTCGACCGACGTCGCGGCAGTGGTGCCGCTGGACGAGGCGATGGCGCGGCTGCCGGCCGAGCTCGCCAAGCCCAACGGAAAGGTGTTCATCAAACCGTAAGCTCCCCCGGACGCCGCTCGCAGCTGTTCAGACCACGGCCGACGCCTTGAACACAAATCTGTGATCGACAAGGTGGCGGCGGAAAAACGCCGCTGTTGCGCCGTCCTTTGCCCCCGCGCCGGTAACAGTCACGCTCGTATGTTCTATTTCATTTCGATGTGATATCTCGCCGGCGCTGAAGGCCAGGCGGCGATGGGAACGCCATCCTGGTCGGAACGCGGGGTGCGCTATGACGGTAACCAAGCCGGTTTTCGACCGTTTGGGGTTTTGGCTGTGGGTCGGGTCGTTTCTGATTGTGCTTGGCCTGGCGCTATGGTCGCCGGATACGCGTTCGGTGGTCTATATCTACAGACATGGCAGCGAAGCTTTCTTGGGCCGTGAACCGCTGTATCACGTCCAGGCCGCGATGGGGTATCTCTACGCGCCCGCCTTCGCCGCCCTTTACGTTCCCCTGGTGAAGCTCGGGCCGCATCTGGGCAGCGTTTTGTGGCACGTGCTGGGCTTCGGCGCGCTGACTTTCGCCGCAATGCGTCAGGTGCGCAAGATCGACGGCCAGGAGCAGACATGGCTGCTGTCCTTCGGCCTGTTCCTTGCCTTGCCGATGGCGCTGGCGGCACTTCGCAACGGCCAGGCGACGATCCTGCTCACCGGAGCGTGCTGGTTTCTCACGCTCTCGGCGCTCGAGGGGCGCCGGGCTGAAAGCTTCTTCTGGGCCATGCTTGCGGTCATAGCCAAGCCCACGGCGATCATCATGCTGCTTCTGGTGGGAGCGCTGCGTCCCCGGCTGATACCGGTGCTGGTGCTGGCGGTCCTTCTCGTGCTCGCCATCCCCTATGGTTTTGCGCCCGCGGACTACATCAACGCCCAGTACCACGATTTCTTCCGCATGCTGACGTCGATGACGGTCGACCCAACCGGTCCCTTCACTCCGGCCGACTTCACAGCGCCTTTCACGCGGTTTGGGATGCCGCTGTCCGAAGCCGAGGCGACGATCGTGCGCGTGGTCGTGGGGTTGCTTGCGCTTTGGGCGGTGCTCCAGTTGGACCGCAGGCTGGACTCCAACATCGGCGGACTGGCCATCTTCCTCATTGCGGCGTTCTACATGTGCGTCTTCAATCCGCGGGTCGAGCAGAACACCTATGCCATGGTGGCGGTGCCAGCCGGCCTTTCCATCGCCCTGGTGTGGCGGAAGAAGGAAAACGCGGCCATGCGCTGGTTGCCGGCGATACTCCTCTTCGTTACCGGACTGACCAGTGTCGATCTCCGGCTGCACGATCTTTTCCACTTGTGGCTGTGGCCAATCAGCACCAGCATAGTCGCCTGCATGCTTGTCGCCTGGTTCTGGGGGCGAGGCGGGGACAAAGTGCCGACCCCCGGAGCCGTCGCGCATGGCTGAGATGCTCGACGTCATCGCGCCGTTCTTCAACGAGGCCGAATCCGCGATCGCCTTCGTTGGGTTGCTCGACAGGCTGGAAGCGGCCGTGGCGGAGCGCTTCGGCATGACCGTCCGCAAGATACTCGTCGACGACGGCAGCCGCGACGGCAGCGCCGAGACATTCGCCGCGGCGTTGTCGGGCTCGTGGGAAATCGTGCGGCTCAGCCGCAATTTCGGCAAGGAAGCGGCGGTGCTCGCCGGCCTTGATCATTCCCGCGGCGACATGGTCCTGATCATGGACTCCGACCTCCAGCATTCCATGGATATCAGCCTGAGGATGATCGGCGAGCTGGTCGAGAATCCCGAAATCGATGTCGTCTACGCCCAGAACGACCGGCGCGAGGGGAGCTGGCGGCGCAGCCAGCTGGCGCGGCTCTTCTACAGGCTGATCAACAGCAGCCAGCGCTTCGATATTCCCGAGAATGCCGGAGACTTCCGTGTCATGCGCGGTGCGGTGGCACGTGCCTTGACCAGCGTGCGCGACAAGCGGCGTTTCAACAAGGGCCTGTTCGCCTGGGCCGGCTTCCGCCAGAAGGCGGTGCTTTACTCGCCGGAAAACCGCTCCAGCGGCACGTCGAAATGGACCAGGTTCAACCTGATCGCGTTCTCGCTTGAAGGGTTCACCTCGTTTTCCGTGATCCCGCTGCGCGTCATCAGCCTCATCGGATTGCTCGCGGCATTCGCAGGTCTCGCCTATGGCGTGAAGGTGCTCTTCGAGGTGCTGTTCTACGGCATCGCCGTGCCAGGCTACCCCAGCATCATGGTCGCCGTCGTGCTTTTTGGAGGTCTCAACCTGGCGCTGCTCGGCCTGATCGGCGAGTATGTCTGGGTGACGCTCAGCGAAAGCAAGGACCGGCCCGTCTACATCGTGCGCGACGTGTTGCATGGCAATGCCGCCGAGCAGGTTGCTTCCGAGAGATGACCAGGTCGATCCGCCTGATCGCCGACGACTACGGGCTGGCGCCGGGGGTATCGGGTGCGATCCTCGACCTCATCGAGCGCGGCCGCCTGACCGGGACCAGTTGCATGACCGGCTTTCCCGAATGGGAAGAAGCGGCGGCGCGCATCAGGCCGTTCCGTCAACGCGCGGCCGTCGGGCTGCACCTGACCCTGACCGATCAGATAGCCGTGACCGGATCGTCCAGCCTGGCGCCGGACGACAAGTTGCCCAGGCTTGCCTCTCTTGCGCTGCCGGTGCGGCGCGAGCGCATCGACGAGCGGGACGTTCATGCCGAGCTCGACGCCCAGTACGACCGCTTCACCGAAGCGCTGGCTGGCCCGCCCGACCACATCGACGGACACCAGCATGTGCATTTTCTTCCGGTGGTGCGGAATTGGCTGCTCGCGCGGTTTGGGGGGAGCGCACACAAGCCGGCGCTGCGCGGCGCGCCCGGGTTTCCGGGCTTGGATGCAGCGGCGGCCAAGATAGCGGCGATCGCGGCTCTGGCCGCCGGCTTCAACAGGTCGATGCAGCGGGCGGGCTTCAGCCTCATGACGCCGCTCTGCGGCATCTATGACTGGCGGCAGCCGCAAAAATTCGCTCCGACGCTGCGCGTCGCGATCGACACCTTGCCCGAACAAGGGGTGTTCATGTGCCATCCGGGTCAAGTCGATGACATTTTACGGGCGCGAGACCCGATGCAGGGCGCGCGTGAGGTCGAGTTCACGGTTCTGAGTTCTGAGGATTTCGGCGCCAGCCTCGAACGGGCCGGAATGCGCGTCATGGACGGCAAAACATGAGCGCCGGCCAGCCGCAGCGTTCGACCGGCAACAAGATCGTTCGTTTCGCCTTGGTCGGGCTGGTCAACAGCGGCATCGACCTCGCCGCATTCTTCCTGCTGCTCAAGCTCGCGATACCGGCTCTGGCCGCCAATATCGGCGCCTGGTTCGTCGCGGTCCTTTTCTCCTTCGCGGCGAACGGCTTCTGGTCGTTCGAGCGCGACCCGGGCATCCGGCTCCGCCAGTCCTTCCTGCGCTTCGTCTCGCTGGGCGCGTTGATTTCGCTTGGCGTTTCCAGCCTGTCGATCGCCGCCCTCGCGGGGGCCATCGGCGTGTGGCCGGCCAAGATCATCGGTGTCGTGGTGGCCGCTGTGCTGAACTTCTTGGCGGCACGCTGGTCGATCGAGGGTCGGCTGTTGAGATAGTCTACTCGGCCGGCTCCGCGTCGACATACACGGCTTCCTCGAGCTCGCGCTTCAGCCTCGCTTCCTCATGCGCCTTGGGTGTGACGAAGCGGCCAAGCAGCAAGTAGGCGACAGGGGTGAGGAACAGGGTCGAGACAGTGGCGAGCCCAAGGCCGCCGACGATGACCCAGCCGAGCGCCACGCGCGCCTCGGCGCCGGCGCCGGCGGCGAGCACCAGCGGCACGCCGCCGAGCACGGTGCAGATCATGGTCATCATCACCGGGCGCAGCCGGATGGTCGAAGCTTGTTCGATCGCCTCGCGCACGCCGAGCCCGCGGTCGCGCAGCTGATTGGCGAACTCGACGATCAGGATGCCGTTCTTGGCCATGACGCCGACCAGAAGCACCAGTCCGATCTGGCTGTAGGCATTGAGGCTGGTGCCCGACAGGAGCAGCGCGAAAATGGCGCAGGCGAGCCCGAGCGGCACCGTCGCCATGATGATGAGGGCGCTGACGAAGCTCTCGAACTGGGCCGCCAGCACCAGAAGGATGATGACCAGCGCGAAGCTGAAGACGGCGATCATGGCGTTGTTGCTCTCGCCGAGCGTGGCGGCTTCGGCGAGCGGTAGGATGCGCGCGCCGGGCGGCAGCAGCGGCGTCGCGATCTCCTCGGCTCGGGTCAGCGCCTCGCCGAGCGCGAAGCCGCTGCCGAGATTGGCGGTGATCGCGACCGAGGGCTGCTGCTGCTCGCGCGTCAGCGACGGCGGCACGGCGCGCTCGGTCAGCGTGGCGATGGTCGACATCGGCACGAAACGGCCATCGGACGTCTTCAGGAAGATGTTTTCCAGGTCGGTCGGGTCGTTGATCGGGTTGGTGGTCGAGACCAGCTTCACGCCATAGCTGCGGTCGGCGATGTAGACGTCGACGACATCGTTGCCGTCGAGCATGGCCTGCAGTGTGTCGGCCAGACCGGTGATGTCGATGCCGAGATCGGAGGCGCGTTCGCGATCGATGGCCACGGCAAGCTGCGGCTGCGTCGGGTCGACGGAGAGGCGCGGCGTCTGGAAGCGCGGGTCCTGACGCATCTCGTCGACGATCTTCACCGCCGCCTCGCTCAGCGCCTTGCGGTCGTTGCCGACCAGCGCGAATTGCAGGCCGTTGCCGGCGCCGCGAATGCCGAGGCTGTTCGGCTGCACCGGAAAGACGCGCACGCTCGGCACCTGCCTGGTCAGGCGGCTGATGTCGGCCATGATCTCCTGCTGGCTGCGGCTGCGCTCGTCCCAGGGCGCCAGCGTCATCACCATGAAGCCCGAATTGTAGGAGCCGTTGTTGCCGGCGTTTTCGAAGGTTGAGCGGATCTCGCCGGAATCGCGCAGCGGCTGGATCAGCCGCTCGATCTTGCGCATCTGCTCGGTCGTGTAGTCGAGGCTGACGCCTTGCGGCGCGCTGATGCGCAACAGCACCACGGCACGGTCTTCCGTCGGCGTCAGTTCCTGGCGGATGGTGCCGAACAGCGTGAAGGCGGTGCCGGCGAAAATGAGCGCGACCAGGACAACGATCCAGGGTGCGTCGAGGCAAAGACGCAGGCAATGCTTGTAGAGCCCGTGCAAGGCGCCGCCGATGCGCGCGCCGATGCCGGTACCGCCTTCATGGTGAAGCGATGCGCTGGTCAGCATGCGCGAGGCAAGCATGGGGCAGAGCGTCAGCGCGACCACGCAGGAGAGCAGCACCGACATCGCCAGCACGAAACCGAATTCGCGGAACAGGCCGCCGGTCTGCCCCGGCAGGAAGGAGATCGGCACGAAGACCGCGACCAGCGTCAGCGTTGTGGCGACGACGGCGAAGAACACTTCCTGCGTGCCAAGCACCGCCGCCGCGCGGGGCCCCATGCCTTCGTTGCGGCGGCGCACGATGTTTTCGAGCACGACGATGGCGTCGTCGACGACAAGGCCGGTCGCCAGCACCAGCGCCAGCAGCGTCAGGATGTTGACGGAGAAGCCGGCGAGATAGATCGCGGCGATGGTGCCGATCATGGCGACCGGCATCGCCAGGCCGGGGATCAGCGTGGCGCGCCAGTCGAGCAGGAAAGCGTAGATGACGACGAGCACGATCGAGACCGACAGCGCCAGCGCGATCTCGACTTCGTGCACGGCGCCATTGACGAAGACGGCGTCGTCGCTGGTCACCTTGATGGACATCCTGGCGGGCAACGTCTCTTGCAGCTTCGCGACGGCGGCCCTCACGCCGGTCGAGATGTCGAGCGTGTTCGATTCCGCCTGGCGTATGATGCCGAGGCCGATACCGGTCTTGCCGTCGGAGCGCAGCGAGGTCTGGCCGACATCGGGCCCGAGCGTCACGGTGGCGACGTCGCGGATACGGGTCGCGCCGCCGATGACGATGTTCTCGAACTCCTCCGGCGTGGTCACGTCGGCGGTCGTGCGAACGATGAGGTCCTGATTGGTCGTGGTGATCGAGCCGGCCGGGGAATCGAAGGCGACCGAGGCAAGAGCCTTTCGAAGGTCGGCGACGGTGAAGCCCAGGCTCGCCAGCTTGTTCTGGTCGACGTCGATGCGGAAGATCTTGTCGCGGTCGCCGGAGACCTGGACGTCGGCGACACCCGGCACCGCGGCGAGCTCGTCCTCGATGCGGTCCTGCACGAACACCGTCATGTCCTGCACCGACATGGTGTCGGAGGTGACGGCCAGCCGCATCACCGGGTCCGAATTCGCGTCGGCCTTGACGATGCGCGGCGCGTCGGCAGTCTCGGGCAACTGATTGGTGATCCGGCTGACGGAATCGCGCACGTCGGAGGCCGCGACGTTGAGGTCGACGCCGTCGTTGAATTCGATGGTGACGCGGCTTTGGCCGAAGGAGGAGGTGGACGAGATCGACTTGACGCCGGAAACGCGCGCGACGGCGCCTTCGATCGCGTCGGTCAACTCACGGTCGACGGTTTCGGCGGCCGCGCCCTCGAAAGTGGTGTTGACGGTGATGACGGGGCGGTCAACATCCGGCAATTCGCGGATCTCGACGCCCCAGAAGGCAGCAAGCCCGGCCACCGCGATCAGCGTGTTGAGCACGAAGGCCATGACCGGCCTGCGGATGAAAAGCGCCGTCAGGCCAGATCCCGCGGCGGCGTCGCCGGCGCCGCTCATGAGCCCTCGGTCCCGGCGGCGCGATCCTCGCCGGCGATGCGGACATCGCCGCCTTCGCTGACGCTCTGCGTGCCTTCGGTCACCACCATGTCGCCGCTCACGACCGAAGCATCGATCAGCACGGTCTCGGTGTTGCGCTGGATGATGCGCACCGGAACGCGCTTGGCCTTGCCGTTGTCGACGGCCCAGATATAGGCGCCGTCGGTCCCCCACTGGATGGCGAGCGGGCTGACTGCCGGATAGGTATCGCCGGGGAAGCGCATGCCGATCTGGAAGGACATGCCGGCGCGCAGCGAATCGGCTGGGTTGGCGATCGTCGCTTTCACGAGCAGCGTGCGGCTGTTCTCGTCGATATGGTTATCGATGGCCGAGACGGTGCCGGTATAGACCTGGTTGGGGTTGGCCAGAGGCGTGGCCGACAGCTGGGCGCCAACCTTGACCGCGGCGGCGAAGCGTTCCGGCACCCAGAAATCGACCAGGATGCTGGAGCGGTCGTCGAGCGTGGCGATCGCCGATTGATTGGTGACATAGTTGCCGGCGGCGATCGGCAGGATGCCGACGGTGCCTTCGATCGGCGCCACGATCGAGCGGCGCTCGAGCGCGAGCTCGGCATCGCGCAGCGCCAGCCTGGCGTTGGCGAGCGTCACCTGGGCGTCGGCGACGGCAACAGGCGTGGCCGCATTGGACGCCCTGAGCGATTTTACCCGGTCGAGCTTGGACTGCGCATCCTCGATCGCCACCTGGGCGCGGTCGCGCGCGATCACTTCCGTCTCGGAATCGAGCCTGGCGATGACATCGCCCTTTTCGACATGCGTGCCGGACTGGACCAGCAGTTCGGTGAGGCGCCCGGACGAGTATGGATTGACGGTGACGGTCGCGTTGGCACGGCCGGTGCCGATCGCCTGCAGCCTGTCGTTGATGGTGGCGGTGCCGGCTGGCGAAGCGACGATGGTGACGATCTGACCGGCGCGGTTGCGTCCGGACTGGCCGGTGCCGGCGGCGCTTTCCGTCGCGGGAGGTGTCGCGGCGATGGCCCAGTCCATTCCCCAACGCGCCAGCATCTGAGGCGCGCCGGGATAAAAGCGTGCCCAGGCGGCCACGGCGGCGACCAGAATCACAAACGCTGCAACAATCTGTTTCCAGCTCGACATCGACACTCCAGCGGCAGGGCTCGTCTGCCGGATTCCAGCGGAAGCAGGCACTTCGACGATACGGGCTGGGGGCGAAAACCGGCCACGCCACACCCCGATATCAGCGGTTTATGGCAATTATCACACAATCGTGCACATTAAATCTCGGTAACGTGAGGTCCGGGCACGGTTCGGACTCTTGCGTTTTGCCGCATTTCGCCGCCTGCCTCCGCCTCGCTAGCGGAGGCTTTCAAGATCGCGGATGCGCTTGGCGCCGGCCGCTTCCAATTGCCTGGTCACGGCGCCGATAAGGGTTTCGGCGACCACGAACAAGGCGGCGGAGGAATCCCAGGCCGAAGGCACGGCGGTGCGCCCGGCGATCACGTGGCGGGCGAAGCGGGCGATCGGCGAAAGCCACTGGTCGGTGAAGAGAATGATCTGCACGCCGCGGTGATGCGCCTTCTCGGCGAAGCGGACGAGACTTTCCTGGTAGCGGCGGATGTCGAAGATCACCAGAACGTCGCGCTTGCCCATGTCGATGAGGCGGTCGCGCCAGATGCTCTCCTGGCCGGCGAGGTGATAGACGTCCGGCTGGATGATGGCGAGATGGGCGGCCATGTAGCGGGCCAGCGGATCGGTGAAGCGACCGCCGATGAGGAAGGTCTTGCCGCGCCGCTCGGCAAGCCGTGCGGCTATGTCGGCAAGCTGTCTGTCGGTGAGGTGCCGGAAGGTCTCACGCATGTTGTCGAGCGTTGCCTCGAGCATCGGCGAGACGGCGCCGCCGGCCGAGCTTGGATCGAGCGTGCGCGAAGCGGGCGACTGCAATTGCGCCGCCAATTCATCCTGCAGCGCCGACTGGAATTCAGGATAGTTCTGGAAGCCGAGCCTGGCGACGAAGCGCAAGATCGTCGGCGAGGACACGCCGGCCGCGGCCGAGAATTCGGCGACCGTCTTCAGCCCGGTCAAAGGATAGTTGGCAATCAGCGTCTGGGCCGCGCGGCGCTCGCCGGCCGGCATCGTCCCGATGCGGTCCGAGATCAGTTCGGCAATGCTGGAAATCATGTTTTCCCCCGCCTGTTGGCCGCCCGCCGCCGTTTTCCCGAATTCGCGTTTGACAAAGCCGGTCAAACTGTATGAAATCATTCACAGGGACGCAATGAGACAAAATACGTAACATACGATACAGCGCTCCCCCAGGGGACGGCAGCATGGAGAAAGCACGGCCTGTCAGCCTTGCACCGTCTGAAACCGTAAGGGTGACCAACCCTGGCGGCTCAAGCCCCTTCGTCATCACTTGCGACCACGCTTCCAACGTCCTTCCCGCCGAGTTCGGGACGCTCGGCCTGCCGGCCGCGGACCTTTCGCGCCATATCGCCTGGGACCCGGGCGCGCTTCCCGTCGCACGCCGCATGGCCGAAGCGCTCGATGCCACTTTGATCGAGACCCGTGTGTCGCGGCTCGTCATCGATTGCAACCGGCCGCTGGACGCGCCGGACCTCGTTCCGCCGGTCAGCGAGACGACAGCCATTCCCGGCAATTCGGGCCTGTCCGACAAGCAGCGCGCCACGCGGATCGACCTTGCCTGGCGCCCGTTCCACGACACGATCGCCCGGATCATCGACGAGCGGCTGGCGCGCGGCCAGGAGACACGGCTGGTGTCGGTGCACTCCTTCACGCCGATCTACAAGGGCAAGAGCCGGCCATGGCATATCGGCATCATCCATGACGAGGATCGCCGCCTGGCGGCGCCGCTGATATCGGCGCTGCAGCGGCTCTCCGGCGTCACTGTCGGCGTCAACGAACCCTATTCGCCGGCCGACCGCGTCTATTTCACGCTGGAACGGCATGCGCGTTCGCGCGGCCTCGCCTGCGCGATGATCGAAATCCGCAACGACGAAATCGCCGGCGATGCCGGGCAGCGGAAATGGGCGGATCTGCTCACAGGCATATTCTCGAATCTGGAGCCCGACGAGGCCAGGGGCTCCCGACCGCGCGCAATGGGAAAGTCAGTAGGAACGGCCAGCCAAGAACGATAGGGGAACTCCAACATGACAACAGATCACGCAGAGAAATCGGAGGACGTAAAAATCCTTCACAGCATGGGCTATGCCCAGGAATTGGCCCGCCGGATGAGCGGCTTCTCCAACTTCGCCATTTCCTTCTCGATCATTTGCATTCTAGCCGGCGGCATCACGTCGTTCCCGCTGGCGATGGGCACCGGCAGCGGTTTCGAGGCGACCATCGGCTGGGTTATAGGCGGTCTGTTCGCCCTTGTGGTCGCGGCTTCGCTCGGCCAGATCGGTTCGGCCTATCCTACCGCCGGCGGGCTTTACCATTGGTCGTCGATCTTGGGCGGGCGCGGCTGGGGCTGGGCAACGGCCTGGATCAACCTGCTCGGCCTGATCTTCGTCGTCGCTTCGGTGAATGTCGGCGTCTACCTGTTGTTTTCCGGGCTCGTCGCGGGACCGATCCTTGGCCTGGACACATCGACCTGGGGTTTCTGGCAGCAGACGACGGCGGTTGTCATCATCACCGTCACCCAAGGCCTGTTCAACCATCTCGGCATCAAGACGACGACGATGTTGACCGACTTTTCAGGATACCTCATCCTCGTTGTCGCGGTCGTGCTGACGCTGACCTTCCTGATCTGGGGCGCGCATGGCTTCGATCTTTCGCGGTTGACGACTTTCGTCAACACGACCGGCGATGCCGGCGGCGGCTATGTCCCGACGGCCCGCACGGCGCTGGTGGCCTTCCTGATCGGCCTTCTCTACCCACTTTATACGATCACCGGCTTTGACGCCTCGGCGCACACCGCCGAGGAGACGCACAATGCTCGCACCGCAGTGCCCAGGGGCATGATCCACGCAGTCCTGTGGTCTCTCGTCTTTGGCTTCGTCATGGCGGTCTCCTTCGTCCTCGCGAGCCCCGATCTCGTGGCTACCGCAAAGGACGGCGGCAATGCCTGGTTCAACCTGTTCAACAACCTGCCGGCGCCAACCTGGCTGAAGGATCTGCTCGGCATCTGCATCGTGCTGGCGAATTATCTGTGCGCGCTGGCCGGGCTCACTTCGACCTCGCGTATGATCTTCGCCTTCTCGCGTGACGGAGGCCTGCCGGGGTCGTCTTTGTGGAAGCAGGTTTCGCCGACCTGGCGCACGCCCGTCCCGGCCATCTGGCTTGGCGTCGTGCTGTCGATCGCGGCCACGCTCTATTCGCCGGCCTTCGCGGCGTTGGCAGCAGGCTGCGCTCTCTTCCTTTACGTGTCCTATGCCATGCCGGTGGCGGCAGGCCTGTTTGCGGAAGGCAAGACTTGGACGGAGTTCGGCCCGTTCCGTCTCGGCGTCTGGTCAAAGCCTTTCGCCATCGTCACCGTGCTCGGGGTCCTGGTGCTGATGTATGCCGGCATCCAGCCGCCCTTCGACATCCTGATCAACTACGCCATCGGATTGATCATCCTGCTGGCCGTTCTGTGGTTCGGTATCGAATCGCGGCGCTTCAAGGGGCCGCCGATCGGTGCCGACATTGCTCGTCGCGCGGCGGAGATCGCGGCCGCGGAAAAAGCAGTCGGCCAGACAGCGGGCTAACGGCAAACGCAATATCGCCCGGTCGGCTCAGGTCGATCGGGCATCACGGTGCAGGACCGCCCAGCCAAGAACCATAGGGGAATTCCAACATGACGACACCGGGTTATACAGACGTCGACAAGGCGGAGGACGTGAAAGCCCTCCACAGCATGGGCTATGCCCAGGAACTGGAGCGGCGGCTCAGCCGCTTCTCGAATTTCGCGGTTTCGTTCTCGATCATCTGCATCCTGTCGGGCGGCATCAATTCGCTGGCTCAGGCCACGTCGGGCGCCGGCGGCATCGGCATCGGCATCGGCTGGCTGGTCGGCTGCTTCGTGTCGCTCACCTTCGCGGTTGCCATGTCGCAGATCAGCTCGGCCTATCCGACGGCCGGCGGCCTCTATCACTGGGGCTCGATCCTCGGCAATCGCGGCACCGGCTGGGTGACGGCCTGGCTCAACCTGCTCGGCCTGATCACCGTGCTGGGCGCCATCAATGTCGGCACCTGGACCTTCTTCATCGGCGCCTTCGGACCGGCGCTCGGCATCGAGGGCACGCTGACCAACCAGATGATCTTCCTGGTCGTCATCACCGGCGCCCAGGCGCTGATCAACCATCTCGGCATCAAGCTGACAGCGAAACTGACCGATTTCTCGGGATATCTCATCTTCTTCGGCTCGATCCTGATCGCAGTGGTCTGCCTGCTTTCGGCCGAGACCTGGGATTTCAGCCGCCTCTTCACCTTCCATAACTACTCCGGCGACGCCGGCGGCGGTGTGTGGCCATCGGTTTCGAACGCCTGGGTGTTCGCGCTCGGCCTCCTGCTGCCGATCTACACGATCACCGGCTACGACGCCTCGGCGCATACGTCGGAAGAGACCATCAAGGCAGCCTCTTCGGTGCCGCGCGCGATGGTGATGTCGGTCGTCTGGTCGGCGCTGTTCGGCTACCTGTTCCTGGCCGCCTTCGTGCTGATGATCCCGAACATGGACGACGCCGCCAAGCACGGCTGGAACGTGTTCTTCTGGGCTTTCGACCAGCGCGTCAGCCCCGGCCTCAAGGAGTTCGTCTACCTCGTCGTGTTCATCGCGCAGCTGCTGTGCGGTCTTGCCACCGTCACCTCGGCCTCGCGCATGATCTTCGCCTTCTCGCGTGACGGCGGCCTGCCGGGCTCGGCAGCGCTTGCCAAGGTCAGCCCGACCTATCGCACACCGGTGGCGGCGATCTGGACGGCCTCGATCCTGTCGGTGCTGTTCGTGTGGGGTTCGACCCTGGTTTCGGTCGCCGGCACCTCGGCCTATACGATCGTTGTATCCTGCACGGTCATCTTCCTGTTTTTGTCCTTCATTGTGCCTATCGTGCTCGGCATGATGGCCTGGGGAACGCCGAAGTGGGACAAGATGGGCCCGTGGAACATGGGGCGCGCCGTCTTCATGCTGTTCGGCGTTCTCTCGATCCTGTCGATGATCCTGATCTTCGTCATTGGCATCCAGCCGCCGAACGACTGGGCGCTCTATATCACCGTCGGTTTCTTCATCCTGACGGCGATCGTCTGGTTCGCCTTCGAGCGCAACCGCTTCCAAGGTCCGCCGCTTGGCGACATCATCGCGGCGCGCCAGGCAGCGATCAAGGCGGCCGAACAGGCGGTCGGCGAGACCGGCCACTGACACTTCGCCTCATGGCCATGGCCGGCGCAACGCCGGCCATGGTTTTGTTTCCCCTCAATCGACAAGCGCTGGAGTGCCAAAGGAATGGCCGGGAATTTCTCGTTCGATCAGTTGAAGAAAGCGGTCTCGAACGGCGAGATCGACACGGTGCTGGCCTGCACCGTCGATATGCAGGGCCGGCTCTCGGGAAAACGCTTCCTGGCCCAGTATTTCGTCGATTCCGCGCATGGCGAGACGCATGGCTGCAACTATCTCTTGGCCTGCGACATCGATATGGAACCGGTGCCGGGCTACAAGGCGGCGAGCTGGTCGAAGGGCTATGGCGACTTCGTCATGAAGCCGGACCTGTCGACGCTGCGGCGCATTCCGTGGCTGGAGAAGACGGCGCTGGTCATCTGCGACGTGCTCGACCATCACGACCATGAGGATTTGGCACACTCGCCCCGCGCGATCCTGAAGAAGCAGGTCAAGCGCCTGCAGGAGCGCGGCTATATCGGCTATTTCGCCTCCGAGCTCGAATTCTATTTGTTCAGCGAAACCTACGATTCCGCGCGCAAGAAGCACTGGCAGGGGCTCGACAGCGCCTCGCCCTATATCGGCGACTACCAGATCGGCATCACCAGCAAGGAAGAGGGCGTCATGCGCCGGCTTCGCAACGAGATGGAAGCCGCCGGCATTCCAATCGAAAATTCCAAGGGCGAGTGGGGCCCTGGGCAGGAAGAGATCAATGTGCGCTATGCCGAAGCGCTCGACATGGCCGACCGCCACGTCATCCTGAAGAACGGCGCCAAGGAGATCGCCGATTCCGAGGGCAAGGCCATCTCCTTCATCGCTAAGTACAATTACGGGCTCGCCGGCAATTCCAGCCACATCCACAATTCGTTGTGGAGCGCGGACGGCAAGACGCCGCTGTTCTTCGACAAGAAGGCCGATTGGACGCTGTCCGCGCTCGGCCAGCAATGGGCGGCCGGGCAGCTCAAATACGCCAAGGAGTTCACCTGGTTCCTGGCGCCCTACATCAACTCCTACAAGCGCTTCCAGGCCGGCACCTTCGCGCCGACCAAGATCATGTGGAGCGAGGACAACCGAACCGCCGGCTTCCGGCTGTGCGGCGAGGGCACCAAGGGCATCCGCATGGAATGCCGCATAGGCGGCGCCGATCTCAATCCCTATCTCGCCTTCGCCGCCCTGATCGCGTCGGGCCTAGCCGGCATCGACGAGAAGCTGGAGCTGCAGAAGCCGTTCGTCGGCGATGCCTACCAGGCCTCGCGCCTGCCCGAGATCCCGAAGACGTTGCGCGACGCCACCGAGACGCTGGCCAAGTCGAAGATGCTGAAGCAGGCCTTCGGCGACGACGTGATCGAGCACTATGTGCACACCGCCCGCTGGGAGCAGTTCGAATACGACCGCCGCATCACGGATTGGGAGCTGCACAGAGGATTCGAACGGTACTAGGGGGCCGGGTTAGCGTCGGCGCTGCGCCTCACCCTTACCCTCTCCGTGAAGAACGGGGGAGAGGGGTCGCCAGCGCGGGAGCTTCTCCCCCGTCACTATACGGGGAGAAGGTGCCGGCAGGCGGATGAGGGGCGGCGCCAAGCCAAGTGATTTCGATTGTTGCAAAACTGCGAGGAAGAAATGACCGAAACGGTCAAACTCAAATCCCCCATCGATGGCTCGATCTATGCCGAGCGGCCGGTCGCGAGCGACCAGGCGATCAACGCGGCCGTCGAGCGCGCCAGGGCGGCGCAAGAGAAGTGGGCCGAGACGCCGGTCGTCGAGCGCGGCAAATACATGTTGGCGATGCTGGAAGCCCTGGTTGCGATGACCGACGAGATCGTGCCCGAGATCGCCTGGCAGATGGGCCGGCCGGTACGCTATGGCGGCGAGTTCGGCGGCGTCAAGGAACGCACCAACTACATGGTCGAGATCGCCGAAGCCGCGCTGAAGCCGGTGCTTGCCTCCAATCCGAAGGACGGCTTCCGCCGCTATGTCAAGAAGGTGCCGCTCGGCGTCGTGCTGGTGATCGCGCCGTGGAACTATCCCTATCTCACAGCGGTCAACACCATCGTGCCGGCGCTGATGGCCGGAAGCGCCGTCATCCTCAAGCATGCCGCGCAGACGCTGCTGGTCGGCGAACGCTTCAGCCAAGCCTTCGACAAGGCCGGCCTGCCGAAGGGACTGTTCCAGAACCTGGTCATGAACCACGCCCAGACCGAGAAGCTGCTCGGCTCGGGCAAGATCGACCATGTCAATTTCACCGGCTCCGTCGGCGGCGGCCGCGCCATCGAGAAGGCGGCCGCCGGCACCTTCATGACGCTCGGCCTCGAACTCGGCGGCAAGGACCCGGCCTATGTGCTGCCCGACGCCAAGATTGACCATGCTGTCGCCAATCTGGTCGACGGCGCCTTCTACAATTCAGGCCAGTGCTGCTGCGGCATCGAGCGCGTCTATGTGCATGAGAAGGTCTATGACGAGTTCGTCGAGGGTTTCGTCGCCGAGACCAGGAACTATGTCGTCGGCAATCCTCTGGACCAGGCGACCACGATGGGGCCGATGGCACAGGCGCGCTTCGCCGACCTGATCCGCGAGCAGAAGGCAGAAGCGCTGCGCAAGGGCGCCAAGGCGCATATCAACATGAAGGTCGAGAACGACAAGCCGGGCTCGCCCTATCTGGCGCCGGAAGTGCTGACCGAAGTCGATCACCAGATGAGCGTCATGCGCGAGGAAAGCTTCGGGCCGATCGTCGGCATCATGAAGGTGCGCAACGACGAGGAGGCGATCGCCCTGATGAACGACAGCCCCTATGGGCTGACCGCCTCGATCTGGACGCGCGACACGGGGCGCGCAATTGCCATCGCCGACCGCGTCGAAACCGGCACGGTGTTCATGAACCGCTGCGACTATCTCGACCCGGCGCTGGTCTGGACCGGCGTCAAGGACACCGGCAAGGGTGCCGCGCTCTCGGCCATCGGCTACGACAATTTGACGAGGCCGAAATCCTATCACCTGCGTGAAGCGATCTGACTTTTTGAAAGACAAGACATGTCCAAGCTCATCTCCAAATGGAACTATCCCACCACCGTTCGCTTCGGCGCCGGCCGCATCAAGGAACTGCCGGACGTACTGGCTGCGGCGGGTATCAAGCGCCCGCTCTTCGTCACCGACCCGGGTCTGGCAAAGCTTCCGGTTGTCGCCTCGACGCTGAAAATCCTCGACGACGCCAAGGTTCCCTATGGCGTGTTTTCGGAGGTGAAGCCGAACCCGGTCGAGTCCAACCTGACCGCCGGTATCGCCGTGTTCAAGAAGGGCAAGCATGACGGCGTGATCGCCTTCGGCGGCGGCTCGGCGCTCGACCTCGGCAAGCTGATCGCCTTCCAGGCCGGGCAGACCCGGCCGGTATGGGATTTCGAGGACGTCGGCGACTGGTGGACCAGGGCCAACTCGGACGCGATCGCGCCGATCATCGCCGTGCCGACCACGGCGGGAACCGGCTCCGAGGTCGGCCGCGCCGGCGTCATCACCAATGAGGCGACCCACACCAAGAAGGTCATCTTCCATCCGAAACTTCTGCCGGCGATAGTCATTGCCGATCCGGAGCTGTCGGTCGGCATGCCGGCCTTCATCACCGCCGGCACGGGCATGGACGCGCTGGCCCACTGCCTCGAGGCCTATTGCGCGCCGGGCTATCACCCGATGGCCGACGGCATCGCGGTGGAAGGCATCCGGCTGGTGTTCGAGAACCTGCCCAAGGCCTTCGCCAACGGCAAGGATCTGGTCGCCCGCGCCCATATGATGAGCGCCGCCGCCATGGGGGCCGCCGCCTTCCAGAAGGGGCTCGGCGCCATCCATTCGCTGTCGCATCCGATCGGCGCGCTCTACGACACCCATCACGGCATGACCAATGCCGTGTTCATGCCCTATGTGCTCGCCTTCAACAGGGAGAGCATCGACGAGCGCATCGCCCGGCTCGCCGCCTATTGCGGCATCAAGGGCGGCTTCGAGGGCTTCGCCAAGGCGATCATCAAATTGCGCAAGGAATTGAAGGTGCCGCACGCGCTGCCCGGCCTGATCAAGGGCCTCGACATGGACAAGAAGCGCAAGGCGCTGATCGCCGACATGGCGGTGGTCGATCCGACCGCCGGCGGCAATCCGGTCAAGCTCACCAAGAAAGCGGCGCTGACGCTGCTCGAAAATGCGATCGCCGGCTCCGTCTGAGAGCCGGCTTTCAATGCCGAAGAGTTGAATGAAGGGGCGTTCCAGAGCGGAGGGAGAGGGCAAAAGGCAAGGCGACTAACCATTAGCCGGAAAATTAAGCGCGGGCTAATTGCTACAGTCTGTTAAAAAGAGTTAACTTTTTTGGCCGCGGGGCTCGGGTTTCAAAAAGTCTTCATCTGGCTGTCACACGAAAACGATACCCGCATCGCAGGCGCTTAAACGCGCCAGTTCAACGGAGAGAACACATGTTCAAGTTCACGGGGAAAGTGCTTTCCCTCTCGGCCGCGGCGCTCTTTGCGTCGACGGTGATTTCGTCCGCGGATTCGCTGGACGATCTCGTCAAGGCCGCGAAGGCTGAAGGCCAGCTCACCACCATCGCGCTTCCGCATGACTGGTGTGGCTACGGGGCAGTGATCGACGCTTTCAAGGCTAAGTATCCGGAAATCAAGATCAACGAACTCAACCCGGACGCCGGCTCGGGCGACGAGGTCGAGGCGATCAAGGCCAATAAGGACAACAAGGGCCCGCAAGCGCCCGACGTCATCGACGTCGGTCTGTCGTTCGGCCCGACCGCCAAGGCCGACGGCCTGCTGATGCCTTACAAGGTGTCGACCTGGGACTCGATTCCGGACAGCGCCAAGGATGCCGATGGCGCCTGGTACGGCGACTATTACGGCGTGCTGTCGTTCATGGTGAACAAGGACCTGGTCAAGGAATCGCCGGCCGACTGGGCCGACCTGCTGAAGCCGGAATTCGCCAATTCGGTCGCGCTCGCCGGTGATCCGCGCGCTTCGAACCAGGCCATTCAGGCGGTCTATGCCTCCGGTCTGTCGTCGGGCGCCGCCGCTGGTGAAGCCGCCGGCACCGCTGGTCTCGACTTCTTCAAGAAGCTCAATGCCGCCGGCAACTTCGTTCCGGTCGTCGGCAAGCCGGCGACGCTGGCCCAGGGCCAGACGCCGATCCTGATCAACTGGGACTACAACGCGCTTGCCGGCCGCGACACGCTGAAGGGCAACCCGCCCGTCGACGTGATCGTGCCGAAGACCGGCGTTGTCGCCGGTGTCTATGTGCAGGCGATCAGCGCTTACGCGCCGCATCCGAATGCCGCGAAGCTGTGGATGGAATACCTCTATTCCGACGAAGGCCAGATCGGCTGGCTGAAGGGCTACTGTCACCCGATCCGTTTCAACGATCTCGCCAAGAACGGCAAGATCCCGGCGGACGTGCTGGCCAAGCTGCCGCCGGCTGAGTCCTACGCCTCGGCGGCTTTCCCGACGCTCGACGAGCAGGGCAAGGCCAAGGAAGCCATCAGCAAGAACTGGGACGCCACTGTCGGCGCCAACGTCAAGTAAGACTTGAAGTGCACCGGGCGGCCACTTGGCCGCCCGGCTTTCCCTCGAAGACGGTGCCGGGCGCATGACCGATCTATCGCTTTCAAATCAGTCAGTTGCCACCAAGCCCGTGCCGCCGAACGCGGCGACCGCTTTTCGCCTGCCGACGCAATGGATCGGTGTGGCGCCATTCTTCGTCTTCACCCTGATGTTCCTGATCATGCCGACGCTTTATCTCGTCATCGGCGCGTTTCAGACCGGGGAAGGCGGGTTCACGCTCGACAACATTCTGCAATTGGTGAGCGATCCTTCAATCAGCAATTCCTATTGGGTCTCGATCAAGATCAGCTTCTGGTCGGCCATCGTCGGCGCATTTGCCGGACTGGCGATCGCCGTGGCCATCGTGCGCGGCGGCCTGCCCAGCTGGGTTCGCTCCGCGACGCTGACCTTCTCGGGCGTCGCCTCGAATTTTGCCGGCTTGCCGCTTGCCTTCGCGTTCATCGCCACGCTTGGCCGCGTCGGCATCGTGACGGTGCTGCTGCGCGACATATTCAATCTCAACATCTATGCGATGGGGTTCAATTTCCTGACCACGTGGGGCCTGATCGTGGTCTATCTCTTCTTCCAGATCCCGCTGATGGTGGTCATCATCGTGCCGGCGATCGACGGTTTGAAGAAGGAATGGAACGAGGCCGCCGCCACGCTTGGCGCCACCCAGTGGCAGTACTGGCGTATGGTGGTGATACCGGTGCTGTTTCCGAGCTTCCTCGGCACCGTCATCCTTCTGTTCGCCAACGCCTTCGGCGCCATCGCAACGGCCTATGCGTTCGCCGGCCCGCAGCTCAACATCGTTCCCATCAAGCTCTATTCGCAGATCAACGGCGATGTGCTGCACAACCCGCAGCTCGGCTACGCGATCGCCTTCGGCATGATCGTCATCACCGGACTGGCGAATGTCTTCTACATCTGGTTCCGGACCCGTTCCGAGAGGTGGCTGAAATGAAGTCGGGCAAATTCTGGGCCTGGGTCGTCTTCGGAATCGGCACGGCCTATTTCTTCATCCCGCTGCTGGCGACGTTCGAGTTTTCGCTGCGCATGCGGCGCGGCGTCCATTCCTTCGACGCCTATCAAGTCGTGCTCGGCGATCCGCGCTTCCAGGCGACGTTCCTGTATTCGGTGGTCGCCGCGATCTTCACCATCATTCTCGGCGTGCTGATCGTGGTGCCGGCCGCCTATTGGATCCGTCTCCGTTTGCCTCAAATCAGACCGATCGTCGAATTCATCACGCTGCTGCCGCTGGTCATTCCGGCGATCGTCATCGTGTTCGGCTATATCCGCATGTACGGCTCGAATTCGCCGCTGCCGTTCCTGGCCAGCGATCTCGGCGCCAGCGCCTTGCTGGTGATCGGCTATGCGACGCTGGCGTTGCCCTATATGTACCGCGCCGTCGACACCGGTCTTCGTACCATCGATGTCAGAACGCTGACGGAAGCCGCCCAAATCCTCGGCGCCGGTTGGGCCACGATCATCACCCGGGTCATTCTTCCCAATGTACTGATCGCCGTTCTGTCGGGCGCCTTCCTGACCTTCGCCATCGTCATCGGCGAGTTCACGATAGCCAGCCTGCTGAACCGTCCGGCCTTCGGCCCCTATCTGCAGAACATCGGCGCCAACCGCGCCTACGAGCCGGCGGCACTTGCCATCATCGCCTTCGCCATTACCTGGGGCTGCATGTCGCTGATCCAAATCCTGTCCCGTTTCGCGCCGAAATCGGCGAACCGCCCGAATTGACCTGAGAGAAAAGCCATGGCCGAGCCATTCCTGTCTATCCAGCATGTGCGAAAGTCCTACGGCGCCAACACCGTGGTGCAGGATTTCAGCCTCGACGTCGAGCCCGGCGAGTTCGTCTCCTTCCTGGGGCCATCCGGCTGCGGCAAAACCACTGTGCTGCGCATGGTCGCCGGTTTCGAGGAGCCCTCGGCCGGCAAGATCGTCGTCGCCGGCAAGGACATCACTAGGCTGAAGCCCAATCAGCGCAATGTCGGCATGGTGTTCCAGGCCTACGCGCTGTTCCCGAACCTGACGGTGGCGCAGAACATCGCCTTCGGTCTGAAGGTGGCCGGCATGTCGAAGCCTGACGCGGACAAGCGCGTTGCAGAGATGCTCGACATGATCAAGCTGCCGCAGATGGCCGATCGCTATCCCTATCAGCTGTCCGGCGGCCAGCAGCAGCGTATCGCGCTCGCGCGGGCAATTGCTCCGAAACCCAAACTGCTTTTGCTCGATGAGCCGCTGTCGGCGCTCGACGCCAAGGTGCGCGTGTCGCTGCGCGAGGAAATCCGCTCGATCCAGAAGAAGCTCGACATCACCACCATCTTCGTCACGCATGACCAGGAAGAGGCGCTGTCGATCTCGGACCGCATCGCGGTGATGTATGGCGGCAGGGCCGAACAGGTCGGCACGCCATTCGAGATCTACAACCGGCCGGCGACCAAGTTCGTCGCCAATTTCGTCGGCACGCTCAACGTGCTCGAAGGCAAGGTCACCGATGCTTCAACGGGCAAGGTGCAGGTCAACGCCCAGGAAGTCTCGCTTAAGGGAAAGCTCAATGGCTCGAAGTCCGGCGATACGCTGTCGCTGGCGCTGCGGCCGGAAGCGATTTCGCTGGCGCGCCAGCCCGGGCACGATACCAGCCTTTCGGGCGAGATCGCCGAAGTGCATTTCCTCGGCTCGGTCATCCGGGTGCGCGTCGGCATCGGTGGCAACACGGTGTCGCTCGACACCTTCAACAACTCGACGACACCGCCGCCGATCGTTGGCGACAAGGCGGATATTTCGTTCTCGTCGGGCGATATGCTGGTCCTGCACTGACGGCCTGGCCGTCTTGACGCCGATGAGACAGGCGAAGCCTTTGCGCTGGCCGAGGGGGTAATCCGTCGATCGGCCGGAGGCGCGGCCTGCCGGGCACTACAGGCCTTGTCGGATAAATCAGCAGTATCCTGCTTCAGGGTACTGCCAAGCTTCGTGCTTCGCCGTTACGATAAGCCATGGCGCTGTTCGAACTTACTCTGATCCTGCTTCTCATCGCCGTCGCGCTGACGGCGGTATCGCGATGGCTGGAGGTGCCTTACCCGTCGCTGCTGGCGCTTGCCGGGGTCGGGCTTGCCTTCGTGCCGGGCGCGCCGGTGATCGAGATCGATCCGGAACTGGCGCTTGCACTGTTCATCGCGCCAGTGCTTCTCGATGCCGCCTATGACACCTCGCTGCGCGACCTGAAGCGCTATCGCCTGTCGCTGGTGCTTTTGGCACTCGGCGCCGTCGTCTTCACCACTGTGGTCGTTGCCTTCGTCGGCTGGAAAATGGCTGGACTGCCGATCGCGGCGGCGATCGCGCTCGGCGCCATCGTCGCGCCACCGGATGCGGTCGCGGCAAGCGCGGTGCTCAATCAATTCAAGGTGCCGCACCGCCTCACCGCTATCCTGCAGGGCGAGAGCCTGCTCAACGATGCCACGGCGCTGCTGATCTACCGGATTTCGGTCGCGGCAGCCATCGGCACGCTCATGCTGAAAGACGCAGTGCCCGTCATCCTGCTTGCAACGGTCGGCAGCGTTATCGCCGGCTATCTGTTCGGCCGCTTCTCGCTGCTCACGCTGACGCGCATCGAGGATGCGGCAAGCAGCACCGTGGTGCAATTCGCCGGAACCTTCGCGGTCTGGATCATTGCCGACAGACTCGGCCTTTCCGCCATCATCACCATCGTCGTTTATGCCATCACCATCGCGCGCACCGCGCCACGCCGCATGTCGGCCCGGCGCCGCGTCAGCACCTATTCGGTCTGGGAATCGGCCGTGTTCGTACTCAATGTGCTGGCTTTCGTGCTGATGGGCTTGCAGGCCCGTTCGATTGTCGGCCGGCTTTCCGGCGACGGGCAAGGCGAAGCCTTTCTCTTCGCCGCAACGGTGCTTGCGGTCGTCATCGTGGCGCGTCTCGTCTGGGTGGCGGGCTATGTCACGGTCATACGCTGGTTTGCCCGCTATGACAGCGAGGAAGAAAGGCGCGATGCACCGACATTTCGCGGCGCCGTGCTTGTGGGTTGGTGCGGCATGCGCGGGCTGGTGACACTGGTGGTGGCAATTGCCTTGCCGGCCGACTTCCCCGGTCGCGATCCGATCGTGCTGGCCGCCTTCGCGGTCGTCCTCGGAACGCTCGTGCTGCAGGGCATGAGCCTCAAGCCGCTGCTGCGCCGGCTCAACTTCGAGCGGGATACCTCGATCGACCGCGAGGTGGCCGAGGCACGGGTGGCGATCATGCAGGTTGCGCTCGATGTGCTGAGCCGCAAGACGTCGGCCGCTGCCGCCGTCGTGCGCGAGCAGTACGAGGCGCAGCGGCGGGTTGCCGAAAATCCCGACGACGCACAAGCCGCGACGGAATACGACCGGTTGCGTCTTTACGCCATCAAGCGGCAGCGCGACAGGTTGGAGGAACTGCGCAGCAATGGCACGATCGGCGACGAAGCCTATCACCGGCTGGAAGAGGAGATCGACTGGTCGGAACTGGCGGCGTCGCCCGCCGGAAGCTTCCAGCCACTGACGACCTATTAGGCGCAGCGGTTCGCTGGTCTCCGTTGGACTATTCCGCTTGGCCTCGCGGCACATTGCAACGCAAGAGGCGGGGCGATAGAGCGGTTCACCGAAGACGGCGAACCACTCTATCCCTTTGTTTTGACGCAATTCCGAACGGAAAACCGCTCACACTTTTCCTGGAATTGCGCTACTGCGATCACCAGAAGTGAGCCGGTTAATCAATGAAGCTGATCAGCTACAACATCCAGTACGGCTATGGCAGCGACGGGCGCTACGATCTCAGCCGCTGCGCCAGGCTGGTGAACGGCGCCGACATCATCGCGCTGCAGGAGGTCGAGCGGCACTGGCAGCGCAGCAATGAGGACGACCAGCCCGAGATCCTGTCCAGCCTGCTGCCCGACTATTACTGGGCTTACGGCCCGGCCTTCGATATGGACGCCAGCGAGAGACGCGACGGCCGCGTCGTCAACCGCCGGCGGCAGTTCGGCACGATGGTGCTGTCGAAGCTGCCGATCGTCTGGTCGCGCCTGCACACGCTGCCGCTACGGCGCACGCTGAGGCCGCTCAACACCCGCAACGCGGCGCTGGAATGCATGATCCGCACGCCGGCTGGACCGGTGCGGGTGCTTTCCTTGCATCTTGCCCATATCGCGGCGGAGGAGCGGCTGGAGCAGATCGACTATCTCAATGCCGAGCATCGCCGCGCGCCGTCCGACGGCGGCCCTTGGAGCGGCGTCGATGACGAGCCGCGGCGCAACTGGACGAACGGCCAGACGGAACCGGAAAATCCGTTGGCGGCGATCTGGCTGGGCGACTTCAACATGGAGCCGGGCAGCGCCGAATACCGGCGTATTGTCGGTAGCACGCCCTACCATCGAGGCGCTGCTTACATCGACGGATTCGTCGATGCCGTAGCGGTCGCCGGCGAGTCCGGGCCGGACTTCCATACGCACGAAAAGATCATCGATGGCAGGCTGGCGAAACGACGGCTCGACCATTGTTTCGTCGGCGGCGGGTTGGCCGATCGCGTGCGTTCGGTAACCGCCGATATCGGCGAGGTGGCTTCCGACCATTTTCCGCTCAGGGTCGATATCGATCTCGAAACGCCTTTCGGCTCGAGAAGGTCGACGAAACCGACATGACGCTGTTCGTCTTCCTGGCGGTGCTCTCGGCGGCGGCCATGCACGCGATCTGGAACGCGCTGGTCAAGGTGCATCTCGACCGCTTCCTGTCGATCACGCTGATGACGCTCGGGATGGGATTTGCGGCGCTGTTCGCACTTCCCTTTGTCGAGGTGCCAAAGGCTGAAGTCTGGCCCTACATCATCGCCTCGGTGATCTTCCACATGGGCTATCGCACCTTCCTGGTCAGCGCCTACAAGGCGGGCGATTTCGCCCAGACCTATCCGCTGGCGCGCGGCACCGCGCCGCTGCTCTCGGCGCTCGGCGGCATCGTCATGATAGGCGAGGTCCCGGCGCCGTTCGCCATCGTCGGCATCGTGCTTCTGTCGGCAGGCACGCTGGTCATGTCGTTCCGCGGCGGGGCGCATCTGGAGAAGCTCAATTTGCGCGCGGTCGGCTTCGCGCTCGGCACATCGATCTTCATCGCCAGCTACACACTCTCCGACGGCAGCGGCGCGCGGCTCGCGGCAACCGCGCAAAGCTATGCGGCCTGGCTGTTCGTCTGCGATGCGGCGTGGGCGCTTGTGCTGTGCATCGCCGTCCGCGGACCGCAGTCGCTTCCGGTGCTGGCACGCGACTGGAAAGCCGGCCTGTTCACCGGCGTGCTCAGCGGCGCGGCCTACTGGATCGTGATGTGGGCAATGACCAAGGCGCCGATCGCCTCGGTCGCGTCGCTGCGCGAGACCTCGATCCTGTTCGCCATGCTGATCTCGGTGCTGGCGCTGGGAGAAAAGATGACGGCCTGGCGCGCAGCCGCGGCGCTCGGCATCGTTGCCGGCGTCGCGGCGCTCAGGCTCGGATAGCGGGCGCCGTCTCGCGGAAACGGCGCCCTCTATCTCTTCGTTTTAGTAATTGCGGACGGGCTACGGCGAAGTCGCCGAGCCTGACCGTTTCACACTTTTCCCGGGATTGCTCCAACCTCATGGTCCAACACGGTCATCACCTGGCCGCGCTTCTCAGGGCTGAAGCGGATGACGATGATGATGCAGACCGCGACCACACCGGCGAAGAGCGCCAGCGCGTAGCCATAGCTGCTGCCGGGCGCCTCGGCGATGCCCGCCTGATACGGACCGCCATAGGATGCCGCCAGATTGCCGGCCTGGTAGATGAAGCCGGGCAAGGTCGCGCGCACGGCGCCTGGCGAGAGCTCGTTGAGATGCACCGGGATGACACCCCAGGCGCCCTGAACCGCCACCTGCATGACGAAGGCGCCGACGGCCAGCACAAAGGGCGTGGTCGAATAGGCCCATAGAGGCAGTGCCGGCAAGGCGATCAGGCAAGCGAGCGTAATGGCATTGACGCGGCCGATCTTCTCGGACAGCGCGCCGAAGGACAGTCCGCCGACGATGGCGCCGATGTTGGCGACGATGGTGATCCAACTCACCGTATGCGGATCAAAGCCATGCTGCTTCTTGAGGAAGGTCGGATAGAGATCCTGCGTGCCGTGGCTGAAGAAGTTGAAGAACATCATCAGCACCACGGCATAGAGCGCGATGCCCCAGTGCTTCCGCAGCGTTTCGAGCATTCCTGGCTTCACGTGCTGGCGGGCTTCGACGAAGGCTGGCGATTCCGGCACATGCGAGCGGATGAAGAGCACGATCAGCGCCGGTATGAAGCTCAGGAGGAACATGGCGCGCCAGCCGAAGGTGAAGTCGCCGATCTTCTGGCCGTAGAGCAGCCCGTAGACCACCGCGGCCAGCAGGTAGCCGGCCGGATAACCGCATTGCAGGATGCCCGAGACCATGCCGCGCGCGCTTGGCGGAATGGACTCCATGGCAAGCGAGCTACCGAGGCCCCATTCGCCGCCCATGGCGATGCCGAACAGGGCGCGCAGCGCCAGGAATATGCCGAGATTGGGCGAGAAGGCGGCCAAAGCGCCGATCACCGAATAGCTGACGATGTTGAGCATCAGAATGGGCTTGCGGCCGTATCTGTCGGCAAGCATGCCGAAGAAGAACGCGCCGATGAAACGCGTCGCCAAGGTCAGGAACAGCGCTTTGGAGACCGCCGGCACGTCGGTCTGGAATTCCGTTGCAATATCGGTAAGCAGGAAAGTCAGAAGGAAGAAATCAAAAGCGTCGAGCGTCCAGCCGAGGAACGACGCGAGTACGGTTTTCTTCTGCTCGGTGGTAAGGTTCAAGGCGGTCCTCCTTTTGCATCCCCCAAAAGCAACGATATGTTCCAGGGCGGGTAAAAGAGAACCGGACAGCTGCCGGTTTTAAGCCGGCGAGCGGTCACATTTGCGTCACCTCGAGATCGATGACCATCAGCCCCTCGGTGCCGCCTTCGAGGGCGGCGACCAGACGGGCGCCGGCGCGCTGATGCGCTTCGTGCACCAGATAGGCGTCACGCGCGGCGGCATTTTTAAAGTCGATGGTGAAGCCGTGGCTGAAGCCGCGCGCGAACGGCTCCGGGCTGACATTGGCGCTGAATTCCACCTTGCCCATGCCGTCGATGACGGCGCGCAGCGCTTCGAGATCGGCGTGGATCGCCGCCCGCTCGGTTTCAGGAACGTCGTCGCGAAAGCGGACAAAGACGCAGTGACGGATCATTATCGGTGCCTCACGCTGCCTGGTTGCCCTTGAACACGGCCGGCGGCAGCGGCTCGCGGCCGAGAATGAGGTCGGAACCTTTTTCACCGACCATGATCGTCGGCGCATTGGTGTTGGAGGACGGGACGCGCGGCATCACCGATGCATCGCAGATCCGGAGACCTTCGATGCCGCGCAGCCTCAGGTCCGGCGTCACCACGGCCATCGCATCATGGCCCATGCGGCAGGTGCCGACGGGGTGATGATCGGTCTTGGAGGTGCGGCAGGCATAGTCGGTGAGGTCGGCATCGCTCTCTAGGTTTGGCCCGGGCAGCACCTCGCGAAATACGTAGGGGGCAAGCGCCTTCTGCCGCATGATCTCGCGCGCCAATCTAAGGCCCTTGATCGACATGTCGCGATCATAGGGATCGGACCAGTAGTTCGGATCGATGAGCGGATGATCGGCCGGGTCGGCGCTCTTCAGCCGCACCGTGCCGCGCGAGCGCGGACGCAGGAAGGCCGAGTTCAGCGTCACGCCAGGATTCTTCAGTTTTTCCACGCCGGCCTCGATGCCGGAGCCGAGGCCCAAATGGAACTGGATGTCGGGGGAGGCGGCCGTCGGGTCGGCGTACCAGAAGCCGCCGGTCTCGAACAGGCTCGAGGCGACCGGCCCCTTCTTGAGCAGCAGGTACTGCAGACCGGCCCATAGGGTGCGGTGCAGCTTGGCGTAATTGTCGTAGGTGTGGTCGCCGGTGCATTCGGCGATCACGAACAGGTCGAGATGGTCCTGCATGTTGGAGCCGACGCCGGGCAGGTCGTGAACGGGCCTGACGCCGACCGATTTCAAATGGTCGGCCGGGCCGATGCCCGACTGCATCAGGAGCTTGGGCGAGCCGATGGCGCCGGAGGAAACGATCACCTCGCGTTCGGCGCGCAGGATCGTCTTTTCGCCGCCAGGTCTGTCGACCACCTCGACACCGATGGCGCGGCCCTTCTCGACAACGACACGGGTGACCAGCACATCGGTCCTGACCGTCAGGTTCTTGCGGGCGCCGATCGGCTTCAGATAGGCGACGGAGGCGGATGACCGCCGCGCATTCTTTTGGGTCAGCTGATAGTAGCCGACGCCTTCCTGGGCAGCGCCGTTGAAGTCGGGATTGAAGGGGATGCCCATCTCCTGGCCGGCGCGAAAATAGGCCTCGCAGATCGGCAGCGGCGAGATTGGGTTCGAAACGCCGAGCGGGCCCTGGTCGCCATGGAAATCGTTGGCGAAGCGCTGGTTGTTCTCGGCGCGCTTGAAATAGGGCAGCACGTCGCGATAGCCCCAGCCGGCGAGGCCTTCCTCCTTCTCCCAGGCGTCGTAGTCGCGGGCATTGCCGCGCGTGTAGATCTGGGCGTTGATCGACGAGCCGCCGCCGACCACCTTGGCCTGTGTGTACCAGAAGACGCGGTCCTTCATGTGCTTCTGCGGCACGGTCGACCAGCCCCAGGAGGCGATGCCCTTGGTCATCTTGGCGAAGCCCGCCGGCATGTGGATATAGGGATGCCAGTCCTTGCCGCCGGCTTCGAGCAGCAGGACGGAATTCGACGGATCCTCGCTCAGCCGGTTGGCGAGAACGCAGCCGGCCGGACCAGCGCCAACAATGATGTAATCAGCCATTGTTCCTCACAAGCGTGGCACGGAGAGCGCGCCGTCGACATCGATGATCGATCCGGTCGAAAAGCCGAACTTTCCGGAGGCAAGCGCGGCCACGACGGCCCCGATATCGGCGCCTTCGCCCCAGCGTTTTGCCGGCACCAGGCCGCTTTCGATCAACGCGTCATATTTGGCGGAAACGCCCGCCGTCATATCGGTTCGGATGATGCCCGGCCGTACCTCGAACACGCCGATCTTTTCAGCCGCGAGTCGCAGCGTCAGGTTCTTCACCCACATGGATAGGCCGGCTTTCGAGACGCAGTAGTCGGCGCGCTCCGGCGAGGCCATGGCGGCGCTCACCGAAGTGATGGTGATGATCGATCGGGCTGAACCGGCAGGCGCCGCAAGCATAGCCTTGGCGACGGCCTGGCTGAGGAACACCGTGCCGCGCAGGTTGATGCCTAATGCGCGGTCGAAATTCTCCGGCTTCAGGTCCAGCAAGTCGCCGCGCATGACGGCTCCGACGCCGGCATTGTTGACCAGGCAGCCGATGTGGCCGAAGGCTTTGGTCGCAGCATCAACGAGTGCAGCATGGCCTGCGAGATCAGCGATGTCGCAGCGATGGTAGGCAAACTTCGCGCCGCGCTTGGTGATGTTGGAGGCCAGATTGACATCGGGCTTCTCGGCAAGGTCGGCGATCAGAATGTCGAAGCCGGCGTCGGCCAATGCCTCGGCACAAGCGAGCCCAATTCCGCGCGCGCCGCCGGTGACGATGGCTGCCGGGCGGGTCATAGGAGACTAGCCTCGCGGACGCAGGCGCTGCCCCTCATCGCCCTGCCTGTCCTCCGCAGCAGCTGCGCTGCTGCTGCGGAGGGTGGATCGGGCACTTCTCCCCGTATAGTGACGGGGAGAAGGATGCTGTCGCCGGCGCTTTCGCCAATCGCCAGCGCTGCAGAATGAGTGCCGGCGTTGCGGCCAGCCCTCTTCTCCCCGTTTACGGGGAGAAGGTGCCGGCAGGCGGATGAGGGGCGGCGCCGACCGATCATGAAGAAAGTTCCGTCCTGCGGATATGTTCGGCGACGCGCAGCGCCTGCGCCGCGATCGACAGCGCCGGATTGACGGCGGCCGATGTCGGCAGGAAGCCGCCGTCGACGACGTAGAGGTTCTGGTGGTCCCAGGCGCGGCAGAGCGGATCGAGCGGCGAGGTGGCCGGATCGTCGCCCATCTTCACCGTGCCGCACTGATGCGAGGGCGTGCGCTTGTCGAAGGGGCGCGACAGCACGATTGGATAACCGCAGGCGCGAAGGTTCTCGCGCATCACCTTGGCCAAGCCTTCCAGCGACTGCATGTTGGAGCGCCGCCACTGCATGACGATCTCCTTGCCGTCGACCATGATGCGGCTTTCCGGATCGGGAAGGTCTTCGCACATCAGGTACCAGTCGACGGCGTGGCCGGCCATGTAGTCGAGCGCGAATTTCGGCATCGTCTTCACATTGGCCTTGAGCATGTTGCCGTCGATCTTGCCGAGCAGTTGCACATTGCCGAGCGGCTTGCCGCCCTTGCCGTCGGACAGATAGTAGTCGTTGAGCATCAGCGTCTTCTGGTAGACGCTATCGTTGCGGCGGCGCGGATCGATCGCCAGCATCGCGCTCGAATTGTGGTTCATGAAATTGCGCCCGACCTGGTCGGAGCTGTTGGCGAGGCCCTTGCCCCCTTTCTTGCTGGTATTGGGCGACGGCGAGCGCAGCAGGATCGCGGCTGAGTTGATCGCACCGGCCGACAGGATGACGAGCTTCGGCGACAGCGTCTTTTGCGCACCGTTCTGTGTATAGTGGACGGCGGCGATCGACTTGCCGTGCGGCGCGGTTTCGAGCCAGTCGACATAGGCGCCGGTTTCGAGCCGGATGTTGGGATCCTTCAGCGCTTCGGTCAGCGGACCAGTCTGCGCGTCGATCTTGCCCTGGCCGGTGTTGGGGAACGCATCCCAGCCCGTCTTGCCGTCTTTCAGCCAGGCCTCGATGTCGACGCCGAGCGGCAGCGATGCCGGATGCAGTCCGAGGCTCTTCAACTCGGCGCGGGCGCGCGCGATCGGCGGCTCGTCCGGCACCGGCTTGAAGGCGTAGGGGATCGAATGGAACGGCTCGGTCGGGTCCTCGCCGAGCGTGCCGCGCACGCGAAAAAGCTGCTCGGCTTTCGAATACCAGGGCTCGAATTCGTCATAGGAAAACGGCCAGGCCGGCGAGACGCCGCCGAAATGCTCGAGCTCGGCAAAATCCTCCTTGCGGTAGCGGATCAGCACCGCGCCGAAGAACTTCGAATTGCCGCCGACATAGTAGTAGTTGCCGGGGTTGAAGGCAGCACCGCCGGCCTCGCGCCACATCTCCTTCGGCCGGTAGTGCTCGTCGACGAAGATGGAACGCGTCGAGCGCGCATGCGGCGTCGCGGGCAGCGGTTCGCCGCGCTCAAGGATCAGGATCGAGGCGCCGCTGCCGGCCAAGCCGGAGGCGATCGTGGCGCCGCCGATGCCGGAGCCGATGATGACGATATCCGGATTTTTCATAGATCTTTGTTTTGCTGCATGTCGTTGCCCCAAAACCGGACCCACTTTTGGGCGACAGGCATCAGAGGATGCGCTTCTCGGTCGCGGGGTCGAAGAACACCGCCTTGCTGAGGTTGAAGGCTAAAGGCGTGCTGGTGCCGGGCTGGATCCTGGCATCGGCCCGCAGCCGCGCCACGACGCCTTTGCCGCCCAGATTGGTGACGGCGAACGTATCCGAACCCGCCGGCTCCACCACTTCGATGTGGCAGTCGGCGGTGGCAATGTTCGAACCGTTCCGCTCGGCCCCCTCAGGGTCGGTCAGCGCTTCGGGACGCACGCCGAAGATCACCTGCTTGTCCTTGAACGCCGACAGGCCCGCAGGCGCGGCGGGCATGGGCAGCACGATCGGCTGGCGCGCCTCGCGGTCCAGCACCACCGACAGCCCGCTGCCATTAGCGTCGATCTTGGCCGGGATCAGGTTCATCGCCGGCGAGCCCATGAAGTCGGCGACGAAGATGTTGGTCGGGTTGTTGTAGATCTCGGCCGGCGTGCCGAATTGCTGCACCTCGCCGTCGCGCATGACGGCGATCTTGGTCGCCAGCGTCATCGCCTCGATCTGGTCGTGCGTGACGTAGACGATGGTCGTGCCGGTCGTGGCGTGCAGGCGCTTGATCTCGATGCGCATGTCGACACGCAGCTTTGCGTCCAAGTTGGAGAGCGGCTCGTCGAACAGGAAGAGTTTCGGGTCGCGCACCAGCGCCCGGCCCATGGCGACGCGCTGGCGCTGGCCACCGGAAAGCTGGCTGGGCTTGCGGTTGAGCAGGTGGCCGATCTGCAGAACCTTGGCCACCTTGTCGATCGCAGCCTGGCGCTCCGTCACCGGCACGCCGCGCATCTCCATGCCGAAAGCGATGTTGCCGGCCACCGTCATGTTCGGATAGAGCGCGTAGCTCTGGAACACCATGGCGATGTCGCGCTTCGAGGGATGCAGGTCGTTGATGGCGCGGCCGTCGACGCGGATCTCGCCCTCGGTGATCTGCTCCAGGCCGGCAATGGTGTTGAGCAGCGTGGACTTGCCGCAGCCGGACGGGCCGACCAGCACGAGGAAGCCGCCCTTTTCGAGCTCGACATTGATGCCCTTCAGAATCTCGACATTCCCGAAGCGCTTCTTCAGCCCATCAATTTCCAGAAAAGCCATGATCGTTCCTTCAGAAAATAGGGTCAGCCCTTGACCGCGCCCGCCATCAGCCCGCGCACGAAATAGCGGCCGGCGACGACATAGACGATCAGCGTGGGGAGCGCGGCAATCATCGCCGCCGCCATGTTGACGTTGTATTCGACGACGCCGGTCGAAGTGTTGACGACATTGTTCAGCGCCACCGTCATCGGCATCACGTCGCCGGACCCGGCATAGGCGGAGGCGAACAGGAAGTCATTCCAGATGTTGGTGAACTGGTAGATCACCGTCACAACGATGATCGGCAGCGAATTGGGCAGCATGATGCGCCGAAATATCTGGAAGAAGGAGGCGCCGTCGACCTGTGCCGCCTTGATCAACTCGGTTGGGAAGGCCTCGTAGTAGTTGCGGAAGAAGAGCGTGGTGAAGCCGAGGCCGTAGACCACGTGGACGAAGACGAGATTGACGGTCGAATTGCCGAGGCCGAAATTAAAGCCGGTGGCGTTCTGCAGGGTGACACCGAAGCGGCCAAGGCTGCCCAGAATCGTCGCCATCGGCAACAGCACCGACTGGAATGGGATGAAGCAGGCAAACAGCATCATGGCGAAGACCAGGGTGTGCCCGCGGAAGCGCCATTTGGTCAGCACATAGCCATTGAGCGCGCCGAGCAGCGTCGAGATCAGCACCGCTGGCACGACCATCTTGATGGAGTTCCAGAAGTAGCCCTTCATGCCGACGCAAGTCAGGCCCGAGCAAACTTCGCTCCATGCCTTTACCCATGGTGCGAAGGTCGGCGCATGCGGCAGCGACAGCATGTTGCCGTTCTGGATCTCGTCCATGGTCTTGAACGAGGTGACGAGCATGACGAAGAGCGGCATCAAGTAGAAGATCGCGAACAGCGCGAGCAGCCCGTAGATGACGATGCGGTTGAGCGTCCTGGCGCGGACGCCGCTTTCGGCCTGGCGGGCGGGTGAAGTGACGGCGCTCATCGCGACTTCTCCCTGAGCTCGGAGTAGAGATACGGAACGATGATGGCCGTGATGGTCATCAGCATGATCACCGCGCTTGCCGAGCCGACCGCCATTTCGTTGCGCTTGAAGGTGAACTCATACATGAAGTTGGAGGGCAGCCAGGCCGAGCCGCCGGGGCCGCCGCTGGTCAGCGCCACCACCAAGTCATAGGACTTGATGGCGAGGTGCGCGAGCACGATGAAGGCCGACAGGAAGACGGGCCGCAGCAGCGGGATGACGATGCGGCGGTAGAGCTGGAAGGTGGATGCGCCGTCGATCTGCGCCGCCTTCATGATCTCGCCGTCGATGCCGCGAAGCCCGGCCAGGAACATCGCCATGACGAAGCCGGAAGCCTGCCAGACGCCGGCGATCACCACCGTGTAGATGACGAAATCCTTGTTCTTGATCCAGTCGAAATGGAAGCTCGTCCAGCCCCATTGATGCAGCGTCTGTTCCAACCCGAGGCCGGGGTCGAGGAACCATTTCCAGGCGACGCCGGTGACGATGAAGGAGAGCGCCATCGGGTAGAGGTAGATGGGCCGCAAGACACCTTCGCCGCGGATCTTCTGGTCGAGCAGAATGGCCAGGAACAGGCCGAGCGCCAGGCAGATTCCGATATAAAGGAAGCCGAAGATGCCCATATTGGTGATCGAGGTGTACCAGCTCGACGGCGGGTCGCTCTCGAAGGTCCAGCGCCATAGCCGCTGATAGGCGCGGGGGCCGGTGATGGCATAGGACGGGAAGGTCTTGGAATTGGTGAAGGACAGATAGATCGTCCACAGAATGAAGCCGTAGACGAAGACGATCGTCGCCGCGAAGCTTGGCGCCAACACGATCTTCGGCAGCAGGTCCTGCAGCCGCGAACGGACCGACGCGCCAGGCCGGGCGTCGTGCTCCGGTGTCAGCTTGATCTGGGTTTCGGCAACTGTGCTCATCGGCTTGTCCAGTACCGGTTTGCCACGGGACCGACCGGCGCGAACCGCGCCAGCCCGAGCAATCCCGGACCTTGCTTCGGTAGGAGACCTCCCCCGCCAGGGCAGGGGAGGCTCAGTTCAAGGCACGCTTATTTTGCGTCGTCGATCGCCTTGACCAACTCGGTCACGGCTTCGTCGGAGGTCTTGATCTGACCATGGACGAACTTCGACACGACATCCTTGTAGGCGTTGGCGACGGCCGGCGGGGCGCCGTAGCCCTGCGCCAGGGAGCCGAACAACGTGCCGCCTTCATTGGCCTTCTTCAGGTCGGCGATACCCTTCTTGCCGCAAGCGTCGAAGTCGGTGTCCGGCACGTCGGTGCGGGCCGGGACAGAACCCTTCACCACGTTGAAGGCCGACTGGAAGCTCTTCGACAGGGTGGCAGTGGCCAGAGCGACCTGGGCGGCCTTGCGGTCGTCCGGAACGTTGAACATGCCGAACATGTCGGAGTTGTAGATCACCGAGCCGTCGGTGCCGGGGAAGCGATAGCAGAGGAAGTCGGTGCCCGGGGTCTTGTTGGCGGCGTGGAACTCGCCCTTGGCCCAGTCGCCCATGACCTGAACCAGCGCGTCGCCCTTGATGACCATGGCGGTGGCGAGGTTCCAGTCGCGGCCCGAGAAGTTCGGGTCGACATAGGTGACCAGCTTGGCGAGGTTGTCGAACGACTTCTTCATCGTGTCGGACTTGAGCGACTCTTCATCGAGGTCGTTCATTGCCTTCTTGTAGAACTCCGGACCGCCGGTCGACAGCACGACGGAGTCGAACATGGTGGCTTCCTGCCAGTTCTGGCCGCCGAGTGCCAGCGGGGTGACGCCGGCCGCCTTGGCCTTGTCGAGCAGGGCCACGAAGTCGTCGAAGGTCTTCGGCTCGGTGCCGCCGATCTTGTCCATCACCGCCTTGTTGATCCACAGCCAGTTGACCGAGTGGACGTTGACCGGAGCCGCGACCCACTTGCCGTCATAGACGGAGAACTTCTGCAGGGCGGCCGGAACCGACTTGTCCCAGCCTTCCTTCTTGGCGGTCTCGGTCAGGTCGCCCATGACGCCGGCGGCGGCGTAGTCGAGCACGGTGTAGCCGAGCATCTGCGATGCGGTCGGATAGTTGCCGGCCGCGACCATCGCCTTCAGCGCGGTCATGGCGGCGTCGCCGCCGCCGCCGGCCACCGGCACGTCCTTCCAGGCATAGCCTTCCTTGGCCAGATCCTGCTTCAGCACGTTCAGAGCGGCCGCTTCGCCGCCCGACGTCCACCAATGCAGCATCTGCACTTCCTTGACGTCCGCGGCATGCGCCGAGAACGCAAAGCTCGTCGCAAGAGCCGTTCCGATAAGCAGTTTGCGCAACATGTACTACCTCCCTTGTTGCATACACATAACCGGCGGGTGTCCGCCGGGGTCTCCCAACTCAGCCGACCCACCACCCGGTGCGCTGGCCGCGATGAAACTGGATGGTCTTTTCCTCGGTATAGTCCTCGACTGCGCGCTTGCCGAGTTCGCGTCCCAGACCGGACTGCTTGTAGCCGCCGAAGGGCAGTTCGGGATAACCTTCCATGAACGTATTCACCCAAACCGTCCCCGAACGCACACCGCGCGCCACCGACATGCACGTGTCGACGCCGGCGCTCCACACCCCTGCAGACAAACCATAGGGCGTGTTGTTGGCAATGTGCAATGCCTTTTCAATCGTTTCAAAAGTGAGCACGGACAGCACCGGTCCGAACACTTCCTCGCGCGCGATCGCCATATCCTCTGTAACGTTACGGATGATGGTCGGATCGAGATATTGGCCGGCATTGGATGCAAGCCGGGCGCCGCCGGTGAAAACGTTGCCGCCGTGGGTTTTCGCCGCCGTTACATAGCCGGCTACCTTTTCCACATGATCGGCCGAGATCATCGCGCCGACCTTGGTGCGGTCGTCGAGCGGATCGCCGACGCGGACCTTCTGGGACAGCGCCTTGACCGCGTTGAGGAAGTCGTCGGCAATCGCCTCATGCACGATCAGGCGGCTGCCGGCATTGCAGCATTCGCCGGCGTTGAAGAAGCCGCCGAACACCGCGGCATCCGCCGCTGCCTCGAGGTCGGCGTCCGGGAAGACGATCTGGCCGTTCTTGCCGCCGAGTTCCATCGAGACCTTCTTCAAGGAATCGGAAGCGGCCGCCATGGTCATCTTGCCGACACGGGTCGAGCCGGTGAAGGAGACCATCTCGACCAGCGGATGGCTGACCATCGGCGCGCCGACATCGGCGCCGAAGCCGGCAAGGATGTTGACGACGCCTGCAGGAAGCCCTGCCTCGAGCAGGATGTCGCCGAGCACGAAGGTCGAGGCCGACGTCATCTCGCTCGGCTTCACCACCGCCGTGCAGCCGGCGGCGAGCGCGAAGGGCAGCTTCTGGCTGACGATCAGGAAGGGGAAATTCCACGGCGTGATGATCGAGACGACGCCGATCGGCTCGCGCAGCACGACGCCCAGCATATTGTCGCCGAGATTGGCGTAGCTTTCGCCATGCAGCGTGCGGGCGAGCGAGGCGGCATAGCGCCAGATGTCGATCGCGCCGCCGATCTCGCCGCGCGCCTGGGCGATCGGCTTGCCGGATTCCAGCGCATCGAGGCGGGCGATCTCTTCCAGCCGAGTCTCGATCAGGTCGGCCGTCTTCAGCAGAACCGCCGCGCGTTCCGATGCTTTCATGCGTGGCCACGGGCCGGTTTCGAAAGCCTTGTGCGCCGCCTGAACCGCAGCCTCGACGTCCGCTGCGCCTGCTTGCGCATAGCGGGACACGACAAAGCCATGGCCGGGGCTGGCGCGCTCGATCGCGCGGCCATCGCGCGCTTCGATATGCTTGCCGTCGATGAGGAGCTTGTAGGTCTTGGGCGCCTGGGACGCCTCGGCCGGCATGGCAATGTTGAGCGGTGCGTTCATCGTCTCTTCTCTAGGATCTCGAAAAGGCCGGTTTCTGCTTGGCCTTGAAGGCGCTAACGCCGGTTTTCAGGTCGGCGGTGAGCGCTATGAAACCACTGGCCAGCGCCTCGGCCGCGGCGGCGTTTTCCTCGCCCTCGGCAATGCCGATCATCAGCTTGGCGGCCTCGGTTGCCAGCGGCCCGCGCTCGGCGATTTTTTCTCCCCAAGCTTTCGCTTCGTCGAACGCCTTGCCGGTTTCTACGACACGGTCTACGACGCCGAGCGCAAGCGCGTCAGGGGCCAGCAAAATCTCGCCACCCAGCGCCATGCGCCGCACCACTTGCGCGCCAAAGCGGCGCACGGCGCGCTGCGTGCCGGACCAGCCGGGCACGACGCCGATGGAGGTTTCCGGGAAGCCCAGCTTCACCTGGGTTTCGGCGACGCGGAAATCGCAGGCCGCCGCCAGTTCCAGCCCGCCGCCCAGCGCATGGCCGGACAGCACCGCGATGGTGGGCTGCCGCAGGCGCGCCAGCCGGTCGAAGACGCGGTGGCCATAGCGCACCCATTGCACCTGGAAATCGGCCGCGCTCATCGTCCCCCAGGCCTCGACGTCGCCGCCGGCGCAAAAGCCCTTGCCTTCGCCACCGATGAGCACGGCGCGAACGCCCTCGGCCAGTTCCGCTTCGTCAAGCGCTGCTTCGAGCGCACGCAGCATCGGGATGTCGAGCGCGTTGAATTTATCCGGCCGCCGCAGTGTGACGATGCCTATGGCGCCGTTCTGTTCGAAGGTGACGAGATGCTCAGCCATGCGCACCTCCGAGCGAAGCGCCGCCATTGAGCGACAGGCCGATCGGCCGGTCCTGATAGAGCGCCGCAGGCGTGACCTTGAGGTCGTTGGCGACGGCGAGCGGGATCTCGGCCTGCGCCAGCACGTCGCGCTCGAGGTCGATGCCGGGCGCCAACTCCGTCACCATCAGGCCGTCGGGGGTCAGCTTCATCACGCAGCGTTCGGTGACATAGGTGATGTCCTGGCCTTGCGCGACGGCGCGTTTTCCGGAGAAGGAGATGTGCTCGACCTCCTCGACAACCTTCTTGACCTTGCCTTCCTGGTCGATGCGGATCGCACCATTGGCCAGCGAGAGTTTCGCGCCGGCATTGAAGAAGCCGGAAAAGACGATCTTCTTCGCCCGCGCCGTGATGTCGACGAAGCCGCCGGCGCCGGCGGTGACATGCGGCCTTGCCGAAAGCTTCGAGACGTTGACCGAGCCGTGGCGGTCGATCTGCAGGAAGGAGAGCAGCGAGGCGTCGAAGCCGCCGGCCTGGAAGTAGATGAACTGGTGCGGCGAAGGCATAATCGCCTCGGCGTTGGAGGCGCAGCCGAACTTGAAGTCGAGCAGCGGCACGCCGCCGACCGCGCCCTGCTCGATCACCCAGGTGACCTTGCCGTGCTGGCCTTCTTCGAGAAGGATGCGCGGCACGTTGGCCGAGATGCCGAAGCCGATGTTGACCGCCATGCCGTCGCGCAATTCCATGGCGACGCGGCGCGCGATCACCTTCTGCACGTTCATCTCGGCGTTGCGGAAGCTCGACAGCGGCCGGAAGATTTCGCCCGAGATCGCCGGATCGTAAGGGGTCTGCGTCGTCTGCAACTGGTCGGGCGCAATGACGATATGGTCGACCAGAACGCCCGGCACGCGCACGTCATGCGGTTTCAGCGTGCCGTTCTCGACCACGCGCTTGACCTGCGCGATGACGATGCCGCCATTGTTGCGGGCCGCCAGCGCCTGCTCCAGGCCGCCGAGATAGGCGCCCTCATGCTCGTAAGTCAGGTTGCCGCGTTCGTCGGCGGTGGTGGCGCGAATGATCGAGATGTTGGGGACGATGGCGCGGAAATAGAGCCATTCCTCGCCGTCGAACTGCTCAACCGAAACGATCGGCTCGCTGGCCGCCGCATTCATGGCGCAGCCCTGGTGACGTGGATCGGCAAACGTGTCGAGGCCGACCTTGGTCAGCACGCCGGGGCGCTTGGCGGCGGCCTCGCGATGCATATCGAAGAGGATGCCTGAAGGCACATTGTAGGCGGCGACCGAATTGTCGCCGATCATCTGCCAAATCCGCGGTGGCTCCGACGAGGAGGGGCCGGACGGATAGGAGCCGCACAAAGTGCGCTTCAACAGACCCGGCTTGGCGAGATGGTCGATGCCCTTGATGCCGTACATGTCGCCGGCGGCGATCGGGTGCAGCGTGGTGATCGCCTTCGGATGGCCCTCCGCGTCGAAACGCTCGCCGATCGCGGCAAGCACGGCGTCCGGGCAGCCAAGGCCGCTCGACGACGACACCGAGACGACCATGCCGTCCTTGATCAGGCTGGCGGCCTGGGCCGCGGAAACAACCTTGCTCAATTTCCGCTCCCGAGTTTCGGATCGATCGAAACAGTCTTGCCGGTCTTCGCCGACTGCAAAGCCGCTTCGGCGGAGGCCAGCGACCAGATGCCGTCCTCGCCGGTGGCCGAAGGCTGGCCTTCGCCGCGGATCGCGGCATGGAACTGGCGCAGCGAGCGGGCATAGAGGTCCTCGCGGTCGAAGCTCAATTCTTCTTCGCCCTTGGCCGTGCACAGCAGCACCGAGCCGACCGGCTTCTGTGTCATCACATTGGTGGCGATCAGGGAGCCTTCCGAGCCATGCACCTCGAAGCCAGTGCCGGCGAATTTTGTCGTGAAGCCTTCATGCGACTGCGCGATGACACCCGACTTGAAGCGCCAGATGCACATGGCACCGTCCTCCAGGCCGCCGCCGGCCATGCCTGCCGACTGCGTGAAGGCCGAAATTTCGACAGGATCGTCGCCGAGCACGAAGCGCAGCGTGTCGGCATCATGCACGGTGATGTCGAGCACCACGCCGCCGCCGGCCTCGGGTTTGGCGATGCGCCAGCCCTGCAGGTTCTCCGGCAGGTAGACGGAGTGGAAGACGCGCGCCGCGACTGGCTTGCCGATACGACCGGCGGCAATCGCCTCGCGCATGGCGCGATGGGCGCCGGCGTTGCGCAAATGGTGGTTGGTGCCGAAGACGATGCCGGCGGCCTTGGCTGCCGCAACCATCTTGCGGGCATCGGCGCCGGTCAGCGCCAGCGGCTTTTCGCACAGCACATGCTTGCCGGCCTTGATTGCGGCAAGACCCTGCTCGAGATGCAGTTCGTTGGTGGTCGAGATGTAGACGGCGTCGATGTCGGCGTCGAGCAGCGCGTCGAGGGTCGAGACGGCGGTCGGAATGCCGTTCTCGCCGGCATAGGCCTTGGCGCGCTCGGGATTCGAGCTCATCACGGCGGCGACCTCGCCATCGGCCTGCGCGCGGATGGCATCGATCACGAACTGTCTGGCGATCGTGCTCGCGCCGATCAATCCCCATCGCACGCTCATGCCGCGTCTCCCACCTGGCTGTTGCGTTCCGGGCCGCTGCTTTCCCGCACGACCAGGCTGACGGCGCCGATATGGTCCTCGGCGCGCGTGGTGCGCGACTGAATCATCTTCAGCATGACGTGGGCCGCGCGTTCGCCGAGACCCGCTGTGTCGACGGCAACGCTGGTCAGCGCCGGACTGTAGTGCTCGGCCTCGGCGACGTCGTCGAAGCCGACGACGGCAAAGTCCGCTCCTGCTTCCAGATTGCGACGACGCAGCGCCAGCATGGCGCCGAAGGCGACCGCGTCGTTGAAGCAGAGTGCCGCAGTTGGCGGTTCGGCCGCGGCGAGCGCCGTCTCCAGGCAGGCCATGCCTCCCTTGCGGCTGGTCTCGCCCTCGACGATCAGCCGGTCGGAGGCCGGAATACCGATCGTTTCGCAAGCCTCGAGGAAGCCGCCCAGGCGCTCGTGATAGACGACGAGATCGGACGAGCCGCCGAAGAACGCCAGGCGGCGATGGCCCTTGCGGATCAGATGCTCGGTGGCAAGCACCGCGCCGCGATGATTGTCCGGCGCGATCACCGGGATGCGGCTGTCGGGCAGGCGGCGCATGGCAAAGACGATCGGCACTCCGGCCGTCTCGATGCGGCGGAAGGCGCCCGGCGTGGTGCCGCGCGCCGGCGAGACGATCAGTCCGGCGACACCCTGCTCCATCAGCGATTTCAGTACCTCTTCCTGGCGCACCGGGTTTTCCGCCGTGTTGGCAATGAAGGGGACGACGCCCGCCGCCTGGAAGACGCGCTCCATGCCGACGGCAAGCTCGGCGAAGAACGGGTTGGTGAGATCGTTGATCACCATGCCGATGACGTTGGAATGGGCCTTGCGCAGATTGGCGGCGCCGCGGTTGTAGACATAGCCGACATCCTCGATCGCCTTGCGCACCTTGGTCGCGGTTTCAGGCCGGATCAGCCCGCTGCCCTGCAGCACGAGCGACACCGTAGATTTGGACACGCCGGCCTCGCGGGCGATGTCCAGGATCGTTGCCTTGGCCCGGCTGGCCATCCTCGTCCCGTTCTCCGTGTTTTTTGAACGAATTTATTGGAACGTTCTAATCATCGTTCGAAATCAGAGTCAATTGCGATTCCGATAAGATTCAAAAAATTGATTGGAGCGGTTCAAAATCTCAATGAATGCAAGGATTATCCTCTAGAGACACGATGCTTCACCGGCTGGGGCGCCTTGAATCATAAAGGTTCTTGATTTATTGGAACGTTCCATTTATAGCGGCCGCAACGGGAGAGTTCCATGGACATCATCTTGCCTGCGGCAAACCGCGGCCGGGTCAGCTACCGGCTCGTCGGCAAACCGGTCGAACCGAGCATGGGCGCGCGATTTTCACGCATCGCCTATGCCGCCGCCCATGTCGTTGCCGATCCCATCGCCATGACCAATCCCTGGTCTCGGCCAGCGGTCGACTGGGACAGGACGATCGCGTTTCGCCATCATCTGTGGCGGCTCGGCTTCCGCATCGCCGAGGTCATGGACACGTCCCAGCGCGGCATGGGTTTCGACTGGGCGAGCGCGAAGGAACTGATCCGACGCTCGATCGCGGAGGCCAAAACGGTGCCGGGCGCCGACCTCGCATCGGGGGCGGGGACCGATCACCTTGCGCCGGCTGCGGCCAAGACGGTCGACGACGTCATCCGCGCCTATGAAGACCAGTTCGCCTTCATTGAAGGCGAGGGCGGCAAGGCGATCATGATGGCGAGCCGCGCTCTGGCGGCGGTGGCCAAGGGGCCTGACGATTATGCCCGCGTCTACGACCGCATGCTCTCCCAGGCGTCGGGCAAGGTCATCCTGCACTGGCTGGGCGACATGTTCGATCCGGCGCTCAAGGGCTACTGGGGCAGCAACGACTTCGACGCGGCGCTCGACACGGTCGTCGCCATCATCGAGCGGCATGCCGACAAGGTCGAGGGCATAAAGATATCGCTGCTCGATGCCGAGAAGGAAGTGCTGCTGCGCGACCGGCTGCCCGAGGGCGTCGTGATGTTCACCGGCGACGATTTCAATTATCCGGAGCTGATCGCCGGGGACGGCAAGAGGCATTCGCACGCACTGCTCGGCATCTTCGACGCCATCGCACCCGTGGCAAATGCCGCACTGGCGAAGCTGGCAGAAGGCGATAAGACCGGTTACGACGCGTTGATGGCGCCGACCGTGCCGCTGTCGCGCAAGATCTTCGAGGCGCCGACCGAATACTACAAGGCCGGCATCGTCTTCATGGCATGGCTGAATGGGCACCAGGACCATTTCACCATGATCGGCGGCATGCAGTCGGCGCGCGGCATATGCCATTACGCGGAGGTCTTCCGGCTCTCCGACCAGGCCGGCCTGCTGGCAGACCCCGATCTTGCGACCGCCAGGATGAAGACCCTGCTGGCGATGTCGGGCATCTGAGCCCATCCCCCGCGCGGGCCTTGTGCGACCCCGCGGCGGGCGAGGATCGAGATCGTGACTGCCGCGCGCGGCAAGCCGACCATGCCACTCGGCACCGCAGAGGATGTCGCCATGCCTGCCTCTATTCGGCATCGGATATGGGCAAAATCGTCACCGGCCATTTGTGGCACGTCAACGGCGGCGAGTTCATGGTGTAGGCCGGTAATCATCAGGGAGAGCGCTTCAGCGTGAAAGGATACTGGCTCATCGTCGGAACCGAGATTTCGGACCAGGAGGCGCAGGCCGAGTACAGCCGCCTCTGGATGCCGATCGGCGAAAGATACCAGGCACGAACCAACACGACAAAGCAGCCGCCTCTGCTCGTCGAGGCGCGCGATGCCAAGCGCATGGTCCTTGTGGAATTTCCGTCGCTGGAGATCGCCAAGGCCTGTTACGCGGACCCGGATTATGAGGAAGCCATGCGCTTCGCGCTCAAGGCGTCGAACCGCGTGCTCGTGATGTTCGAAGGGGATCTCAAGTAGTTGTGCCGCCGGAGTGTTCTCAGCCAGATGGCTTGACTAAGTTATTTGGAAGGCGTGACAAGGATTGAACTTGTGGCTCCGGCAATGTCAATGCAGTTCGTTCTCTGATTTCATTGCGTAATGGGCCCAAAATGAACGTGAACAGAGCAAAAACATTCGAAATATCTGTGCCGTTCCTGTGCCAGAGAGTGCGATCTTCCCTGTGTGTCAGCCAAAGGAAAAGGTGCCGTTTCGGCGGGCCGGCAAAATACGATACTCAATCGAGCGGTTATCGAATTCTTCGCCAATAACGGTCATTTGATAGCACGATACATGGCGTTTTGCCGGGGCGCCTCTAGAACACTCGGGATATCTACTTCAACGAAGGGGCAACAAAGATGGGCTACCGCGTTACTGCCGTTGGGATCGCGCTTATTTTTTTGGGACTTGGTGCAGGCCAGGCCGCCGCATGGGGGAACTCGAAAACCCTCGAAAGGACAGCGCTTTCGGGGAAGGAAATCAAAGTCTACGACGGAGCTAGCGTTAACCCCGACTGCTCGAACGCGGGGCCGGTCGATCTGAAGGCGGTTTCCGGACCGAGTCACGGGAAAATCTCCATCGTCAACGCGAAGACGTTTCCTCACTTCACCAAAAGCAACATTCGATGGAAATGCAATTTCCGTAAGGTGGACGGCATAAAGGTGCTGTACCGGTCCATGTCAGGGTTCAAAGGCCATGACCAGATCGCCCTGTCGGTACACACATACGATGGCGCATCCTACAGCATCACGATCAACGTGAAGGTTGAGTAGCGCAATTCGCGTTCCCTCGGAGGGCACCACGGCCACCACCCGCCCGTTCACCATCGCCGCGGACGCATCTTGAACGCTATCGATCCCGTCTCAACCTACATCGCCGCCATCGGCGCCGTGATGCTCGCCATCGCAGTTTGGCGCTACCGGCAGCGCGATTATGATCGGGATGGCAGCAAACGCTCTCATGGCCGTGCTGCTCTTGCCGCCTTAGTTCAGACGAGCCCTGTCATATGATTGAGCAACATTGCGCAAGCCGCGTATCCGGCCAACGAAACCAGTGGAAAGGCATAGAAATCTATATCAATGCATGGGTGCTAATTTAGCCTTCTCTTTGGCCGACTCACCCTTACCGAGTCGGTTAGGCCCGGCGGTTCAACCCAACGCAAACCCCAACGCGGAACTGTCGGGCCGCTCTATGGGGAAGGCGTCCAGCTCTTGCGCTGCTCCGACGCGCTGGCGCCCTTCGTTGCCGACAAGGCGCCCAGGCTGAACTAGCTGGCCAGACATACGATACCCGGCCTGCGGGAAGTCGGGGGACTAGGGCAGACAGGCCGGGCCCTTACCCCGGATTGCTGCGCGGGGCAGGCGAATATTATGCGCCAATTGGCAGGTTTCTGCATCAATGATTTTAGTGACAACTAATGAAATTAGGCCGCGCAACAAAAATCCCGCCGACAGAGGCCTACGGGCTGTTCAGCGAGGGGAATCCATCGCAGCACGGCTGCGTGCACTTTCACAAATATTAAGACGCCGCCTGCTCACGTCGCCACCGGGCGCGACCAGTGGCTGCAATGCTCCTAGCCGGTGTGCTCGGGGTCTAGTGGCGGAGATCGGCGAAGTTATTGGAAGGATGGTGGGCGTGACAAGGATTGAACTTGTGACCCCTGCAATGTCAATGCAGTGCTCTCCCGCTGAGCTACACGCCCATCCGAAGCCGCGCATACACCACTTTTGATCCGGCGCGTCAATAGCGGGAATGTGGAAAGACGGCTTCCGTTTGTCGCATCGGCGAAGAGCCCGCCGATGGGAGTCTCAATGCGAAGCAGAAGACGGCTCAGGCCGCCTGCAGCATCTTCTCGACCTCGTTGACGAGATCGCGCAGATGGAAGGGCTTCGACAGCACCTTGGCGTCCTTGGGTGCCTTGGAATCGGGATTGAGCGCGACCGCGGCAAAGCCGGTGATGAACATCACCTTGAGGTCCGGATCGATCTCGGTGGCGCGGCGGGCGAGCTCGATGCCATCCATCTCCGGCATGACGATGTCGGTCAGGAGCAGCGAAAAAGGTTCCTCGCGCAGCCGCTCATAGGCACTGGCGCCATTGTCGAAATCGCTTACCTGGTAGCCGGCGCGCTCCAGCGCCTTGACGAGGAAGCGGCGCATATCGTCATCGTCTTCCGCCAGCAGAATGCGTGCCATCATATCCCGTCCGAATCACCCGCCCCAAGCCTGCCGTCGGGCAAGACCGTTAACCATCCTGTATATGCGGTCGCGCCGGTAAACATCAAGTGAATGAAGGGCATCCGACATCCGGCTCGAGGCGCGGTTTCACCGCCTGAAATGCTGGACATGCCGGACGCAAGATGGCAATTTCATGCCATGATGCAGTGCTGTTTCCTGGTTCGTACAAATTGAAGACGGCAGCCGAGGATTTTTCGGTCATTCCACCCTTCGAAATCCGATCGGGCGCCGAACAGCGCGTGCCTTTCCTGTTCAACTCACCGCATAGCGGCCGCCACTATCCGGAGCGCTTCCTGGCTATGGCGCGGCTCGACCGCAACGCCATTCGCCGGTCGGAGGACTGCTATGTCGAGGAACTCTTCGGTGGCGCCGTGGCGCTCGGCGCGCCGTTGCTGGCCGCCAATTTTCCGCGTGCGTATCTCGACGTCAACCGCGAGCCTTGGGAACTCGATCCGCGCATGTTCGCGGAGCCAGTGCCGTCCTTCTGCAACATCCGCTCGGCGCGTGTCGCCGGCGGGCTCGGCACGGTGCCGAAACTGGTCGGCGAGGGGCTCGATATCTATCCTGGCCGGTTGCCGCTGGCCGAGGCGGTGGGACGCGTCGAAGCGGTGTACAAGCCCTATCACGAGACGCTTAAGCGGCTCCTGACCAGGACGCATGCCAGGTTCGGCTATGCCGTGCTTATCGATTGCCATTCGATGCCGGCCTCGATCCGCGTCGGCGACAATGGTGTGCGGCCCGACTTCATCATCGGCGACCGGTTCGGCATTTCAGCATCGCCGGCGCTCACCGAGATGGCCATCAGCCTGCTTGTCGGCATGGGCTACTCGGTCGCGCACAACAAGCCCTATGCCGGAGGCTTCATCACCGAGCATTATGGCAGGCCGGCAAGGCATCTGCATGCGCTGCAGATCGAGGTCAATCGCGGGCTTTACATGGACGAGCGGACGTTCCAGAAATCGGCCGGCTTCGACGCTTTGGCCTGCAACCTGACCCGCTTCTCGGCCGATTTGATGTCGATGCCCGACCATCATTTCGTCGATTTGCCGCTCGCGGCGGAATGACGGCGCGGTCGGCGCGCCGAGTTCTTATAAACGCAATTCCGGACGGAAACCGCTTCACACTTTTCCTGGAATCGCTCGAAAAAAAGACCGCATCGTTTTCACGACACGGTCGAAGTCTAGGGAGGAAACGCCCAAGGAGGGCATGGACAGGAAAACCTGTCCGATGACAAAATTATTGTGCGCCGCACAAATGTCAATCGACAGCAGGCTTTTTTAATTCAATATGATGTGGAAATTCCGCTTCGGCGGCTCAGATGTGACATTCGGGCAACAGAAAACGGGCGTCTGGCCGGTCTTCAGCGCGCCTGTTCCGTGAGAAAGAGCGGCTGGCAAAGGCCGCGATGGGGAGAGTGACTTGGATATCAGCACCGATTTCATGCGGCGCATCGCGCATGCCGCCGCCGCCGAAACCTTGCCGCGCTTCCGCAGCCAGGGGGCGGTCACCAACAAGCTTGCGGGAAGCTTCGATCCGGTGACGGAGGCCGATCGCGAGGCGGAGCGCGCGATCCGGGCGCTGATTTCCGCCGAATATCCCGAGCACGGCATTCTCGGCGAGGAACATGGCAGCCAGAACCTCGCCAGCCGGCATGTCTGGGTCATCGACCCGATCGACGGCACCCGCGCTTTCATTTCCGGCGTCCCGGTGTGGGGAACGCTGGTCGGGTTCACCGTCGACGGCGACGCGGTCGCCGGCATGATGTCGCAACCTTTCACCGGCGAACTGTTCTACGCCAACGCTTCCGGCTCGCACTACGAGGGACCGGGCGGCCCGCGCAGGCTCGCGACCCGCAAGACGACCGACCTTGCGCAAGCGACGCTGTTCACGACCACGCCGGCCCTGTTCAAGGGCGATGCGCGCAAGCGCTACGACCAGTTCGAGACAAAGGTGCAACTCGCCCGCTACGGCACCGACTGCTATGCCTTCGCCATGCTGGCCGCGGGCAGCATCGACATCGTCGCCGATCCGGGCCTGAAGCCCTACGACATCGTGGCGCTGATCCCGATCATCGAGAAGGCCGGCGGCGTCATTACCACTTTCGAAGGCGGACCGGCGGAAAAGGGCGGCGACATACTGGCGGCCGCGACGCCCGAGCTTCACGCGGCGGCGACGGCGGCGCTGCGCGGCTGATGCGCCAAGCGGCAAGGGCTGGTCGCCGCAGGATTTCGATCGCGCTCAGGGAGCGTCGCCGGTGCCCGGAATGAAGGCGTCGAAAGCGGCCAGGAGCTGCTCGCGGTAGATGTCCTTCTCCTGCAGGATTTCGTGCTCGGCGCCGTCGATCATCAACAGCGAGCCGACGCGCAGTTTCCTGGCATAGGCTTCCACCGCCCTGGTCGAGACCACCCGGTCGGCGCCGGCGGCGACGATCAGCATCGGCACCTTCACCCTGGCCATGAAATCCGGATCGCTGACGGCTTCCGCGGCGGCGGCGGCGGCCTTCAGCCAGCGGATCGTCGGGCCGCCGAGCGCGAGCTGCGGCCAGGCCTCGTAGATCCCGACATTGCGTCGGTAGCGCTCGGGATCCGAGGTCACCTTGTTCATTTCGAAGGGCGGCGGCACTTTCGGCCGCGGACCGAGCGCGGCATAGAGCCTGCCGAGACCCAGCGCGCAGAAGACCGCGCAGACGCGCCGCACCGTGCTTATCGAAACCGGCAGGTCGGGCACCGCGAGGAAGGGCGTCAGCAGCACCATGCGGCGCACGCGGTTGACCATCGATGGCGAGGCAAGCAGCGCAATCACCGCGCCCGTGGAGTGGGCTAGGATGTAATAGGGGCCGCGGCAGTCAGGCAGCACGATCTCCTCGAAGAATTGCTCGAGGTCGCGCGTATAGTCACGGAAGCTGCGGACATAGCCGCGCTGGCGGTCGCGCAGCAGGCGGCTGGAATCGCCCTGGCCGCGCCAGTCGAGGACAGCGACGCTGAAGCCGCGATCGGCGAGATCGCGAATGGTCTCGAAATATTTCTCGATGCATTCGTTGCGCCCCGTCAGCAGAACCACCGTGCCCTGCAGCGGGCGGCTGACAGCGGCAAAGACGCCGTAGCGGATCTTCTTGCCGTCGCGCGTGATGAAGAAGCCGCCTGCGGCATTCTGCGGCGCGGGATTGTCTTCTGTGCGATGGAAAAGATCCGTCATTCGGCGCGTCGATGGTTGCTCTTTTGCCCGGACGGGCGAGGCGTCGGCATGGTGATAGACGGCCAGGCGGCAAAAGCAAAGGCGTTGCGAGGATTTACGCGGCTGCCAGCGCAGGGGGAAGGCCGGAAGTGCCTGCGGCGCACTTCCGGCCTCTGTCGATCCGGGAGGAAGGGACGTTGCACCCGGTTCGGCCTCGTCGCGGCGCAGGGAAAGAGGCGCCGCTTGTCTCTGTGTCTTGACGCAATTCCGGACGGAAAACCGCTTCGCACTTCTCCTGGAATTGCTCGAACGTGACCAAGCCTAGCGCTGCATGACTGAACGGATGCCGAAGCGGTGGTTCATCCACCGTTCATGAACGTGGCCGCATTGCGACCGCGAAGAAAACCTTGAAATGGCTTTTTGAGCTTCCCAAATGAGGGTTGTGGCCGCCGATGTCGGGGCCGCTGGCCCATCCGGAACGCCTTTCGAGGGTTTCGCACCGGTCACACGCAAACCATGTTGCTCAAAAGGAGAACACCTATGCGTCACGTTGATTTTTCCCCGCTTTATCGTTCGACTGTCGGCTTCGACCGGCTGTTCACCATGCTCGACTCGCTCGGCCAGCCCGAGACCGCGCAGACCTACCCGCCCTATAATATCGAGCGCACCGGCGAGAACGCCTATCGCATCTCGATGGCCGTTGCCGGCTTCTCCGAAGACGAGATCTCGATCGAGGCGCACCGCAACGTGCTGACCGTCAAGGGCGAGCGCAAGGAAGAGAACAACGGCGAGGGCTCGGAGCTGCTCTATCGCGGCATCGCCTCCCGCTCCTTCGAGCGCCGCTTCCAGCTGGCCGATCACGTCGAAGTGGAAGGCGCCACGCTGAAGAACGGCCTGCTCTTCGTCGACCTCAAGCGTAACATTCCCGAGGAGCTGAAGCCGCGCAAGATCGCGATTACCCAGTCTTCGGACAAGGCCAAGCAGATCGAGGCCAAAGCCGCCGCGTAATCCGCGGGCTCCATCGCAGACGACGTCTCCCTCCCGAGACGGAAGCGGCGCCGAAAGGCGCCGCTTTTTTGTGCCACCCGCAACGAGCCTTTCTGGCTCTTTTGAAGCATGCGGCGGCGCATCATGAAGGGCGATGTCCGATTTTTCCCTGCTGCTGACGCTCACCGTCGCAATCACTTTCCTGCTCGCCGGAATCGTCAAGGGCGTGACCGGCATGGGCCTGCCGACGCTGGCGATGGGCCTGTTGGGCACCATCATGCCGCCGGTGACCGCGGCATCGCTGCTCATCGTGCCTTCCTTCGTCACCAATGTCTGGCAGCTTTTCGCCGGCCCGAGTTTTTCCGCGATCCTGCGCCGGCTGTGGCTGATGATGGCGGGCATCCTGATCGGCACCATCGCCGGTTCGCGGCTGCTCGCCAGCGACAACGTCAAATGGACGACCGCCGGCCTCGGCGCGGCATTGATCGTCTATGCCGCCTACAGCCTGCTCGCGCGGCAGCCGACGGTGCCGGCACGCGCCGAACGCTGGTCGTCGCCGTTTGTGGGTTTCCTCACCGGCCTGGTCACGGGCGGCACCGGCGTCTTCGTCGTGCCTGCCGTCCCCTACATCCAGGCGCTGGGCTTGAGCCGCGATGATCTCATCCAGGCGCTCGGCCTCTCCTTCACGGTGTCGACGATCGCCCTGGCGCTAGGCCTTGCCTCGCATGGCGCCTTCGAGGCCGGGCATCTGGCGATGTCCTCGCTCGCCGTGCTGCCGGCCTTGCTCGGCATGTGGCTGGGGCAGGTGCTGCGCCAGAAAATCAGCCCAGCGACTTTCCGTCGGTGGTTCCTGATCTTTCTGGTCCTGCTCGGCGTCGAGCTGTTGCTGCGGCCCTTCCTCGCCTAGCGCACATTACCGGCGCTTCGCCGCGATAACGGCCTCCACGTTCTGCCGGTGAACGGGTTCATAAGGCGCAAAATACTCAACCGCCGTTGTCGCAAAAATGTCGGCGCCGAAGGTCCTCAAATCCTGCTTCGCCAGGTCGGGGTCTTGCCGGCAGGCAAGCAGCTTTCGGACATAGGCCTCGGTCGCCGCGATAAAGCTTCTGTCATAGCCGCCGGCTTCGATTGCCTCGAAGGAACCGTGGTTGGGCAGGATTCGATCGAACCGCCAGCCAGACATGCGCTCGAGGTCGATCAAGTGTTCCGCCAGACGCTCCGGTTCCGAGACATAGGTGACGGAATCTTCCAGCGTATCGCCCGCAAGCAGCAGGCCAGCTTGGGGCATCAGCAGCACCGTGCCGTCATGGCTGTGGATTTCGACCTGGCGCAGTTCGATCGGGATCGCTCCCACCGTCAGGCTGAGGCTGTTGTCGAACGTCCTATTGGGCATAACGAGCGGCTTGATCGGCGGGTTGCCGCTTTCGATCTCGGCGCGGCCGCGTTCGAGTGCCGAGGCAGTCAGGGTGTTGGCGATGATCTCGCAGTCCTGGAACACCTCGTTGCCGGCGATATGGTCGTCATGCCAATGGCTGAGAACGACGCGTATCGAGGTCACGCCCAGCTCTTCGAGGGTTTTCCGGATGAAGCGGGCATGGGGCAGGGATATGTGCGTGTCGTAGACGAGCGCCTGCGATCCATCGACGATCGCATAGGTGCAGATGCCGAGCGTGTAGGCGCCGTCGTCGAGCCAATTCGACTCGTCCGACCAGATGCGTACGCCATCGACACGGCCATCGTAGAAGCCGAGCACATTCGGCGCCGGACGGATCAGCCGCATCGTCGAGCCGAGAGGCGGTCTGGTCATCAGCTTGCCCTCGACTAGGCGGTGGTGACGATTTAACTATTTGAGCCAGATGGCGATAGCGGCGAGTTTGACGAAGCCCATGAAGTTGGC